>JAYVYV010000303.1:0-9037 GCA_043783985.1 Acidobacteriota bacterium
CGCCCAGCTTCTGCGACAGCTCGCTGAAGAACCCGAGGTCGAGATAGACCGCGCCGTCCTGCGGACAGTAAAACGGGCCGGTCGCCGACTGCGCGAAGCCGCACGCCGACTGACTGGCGTCGCGGAACAGCCGCACCTTGGTGCGCTGGTACCTCGGCCCGAGCTTTTCGGCCCACATGTCCTGCGCGTCTTTCGTCACAGCGCCGACTTCGTCGACCAGCCGCTCCTCAGCGGGCGAGCTGGCGACCTGTCCGCTGGTTCCGACTGATTGCGACGGCGACGACGAGCCGCCGGCGCCGAGCAGCGAGAACAGATTGGTTCCGCTGGCCCAGCTCAGCACGAGCAAGATAAGGAAGCCGCCGATACCAAGATGGGCAACTCCGAACCCTCCCGATCGTCCCCTCGCGTCGTCGATGTCGCCTCGATTGCCTGATGACCACTGCATGCGCCCCGGCGGAGCAAGAAAAGGGCCGACGGAACGGAACTTGATAGTGGACGAGGCGGAGGCACGATGTTGAAGAGATTGCTCATGAGTTCGGTCATTGCGGGTGTCATGGCGTTCGGAATCCCTACAGCGACGGCGTTGGCGCAGCAAACTACCGCTGAGCAGGACGCGAAGAAGGCCGGCAAGGAAGCCAAGAAGGCGGGCCACGAAGCGGGCGAAGCGACCAAGGACGCCGCGAAGGCGACCGGCAAGACCGTCAAGAAGGGTGCGCACAAGACCGCCCATGGCGTGAAGAAGGCCGGCGAAAAAGTGAAGGACGCCGTCACCCTCGACACCACCAGCGCGCTCTGCAAGGACGGCACGACGCAGACGGGCAAGACCAAGACGACGGCGTGCCACGATCACGGCGGCGTCGCGGGTCGGTAACAGTCTCAGCTTCAGCCGGCCGTTCCAGTCAACGCATCACGGCGTCGTATACTTCGCCGTGATGCGTATCGTTCGACGCGTTCCCATACCTGTTTTCATTCTGATTGTTCGACTCACCGGCAGCGCCAGCGCGCAGTCCCCGGCTACGGTGGACCCTGCCCTGCTCGGCAACCTGCACTGGCGCAGCATCGGGCCGGCGAGCACCGGCGGACGCATCGATGACTTCGCCGTCGCGCGCGTGCCGGGGCAGCCCGACGCCATCTACGTAGCGACTGCCAGCGGCGGCGTCTTCAAAAGCACGAACCAGGGCACGTCGTGGACGCCGATCTTCGATCGCGTCGACGCGATGATGTCGATCGGGGGCGTCGCGGTGGCGCCGTCGGATCCCGGCGTCGTGTGGGTCGGGACCGGCGAGGCGAACAACCGTCAGAGCTCCTCGTGGGGCGATGGGGTCTACAAATCGGTCGACGCGGGGCGCACCTGGAAGCGGTCGGGGCTCGCCGACACCCGGCACATCGGGCGCATCGTCGTTCACCCGACCAACCCGGACATCGTCTACGTCGCCGCGGCCGGCCACCTGTGGGGTTCCAACAGCGAGCGCGGCGTATTCAAAACCACCGATGGCGGACGGACGTGGAACAAGGTGCTCTACGTCGACGACGACACCGGCGCGACCGATCTCGTAATGGACCCGCAGGATCCCCAAACGCTGTTCGCCGCGATGTATCAACGTCAGCGGAAGGCCTGGGGGTTCAACGGCGGCGGACCCGGCAGCGGAATCTTCCGGAGCCGAGACGGCGGGGGCACGTGGACGCGCCTGGCCAGCGGTTTGCCGCAGGGCGACAAGGGGCGCATCGGCCTGGAGATCTTCCGTGCCGATCCGCGCGTGGTTTTCGCGGTCGTCGAAGCCGCTGGCCGCGACAGCGGCGTGTATCGCAGCGCGGATCGCGGCGACACGTGGCAGGCGTGGTCGACCCTCAACCCGCGCCCGATGTACTACAGCCAAATCCGGGCCGATCCCAGGGATGCCTCGCGCGTCTACCTGCTCGGCTCGAACCGCGGCTTCTACATCTCCGACGACGGCGGGAAAACGTTCACGGACGTCTTCAGCGCGATCCACTCCGAGGACCATGCGCTGTGGATCGATCCCGCCGACACGAACCACCTGATCGTCGGCGGCGACGGTGGCGTGTCGATCTCATGGGATCGCGGCCAGACGTGGCTGTTCCGCGACAACCTGCCGATCGGACAGTTCTACGAGATCAGCGCCGACCTGCAGGATCCCTACGTGATCTGCGGCGGCCTGCAGGACAACGGCCACTGGTGCATCCCGAGCGCGACGCGTGACCGCAACGGCATCTCGAACCGCGACGGGTTCAACATCGGCGGCGGCGACGGCTTCTACGCGCGTCTGGATCCGACGGACCCGCGTACGGTCGTCATCGAGTCGCAGGACGGACGCGCGAACCGCGTGAACCTGTCGACGCTCGAGCGTCAGGCGATCACGCCGATCGGTCCGGGGACAGACTTCCCTCCGGGAACACGCGGAAGTCTGTCACCGACGACCCGCGGTCTGTCGCCGCCGCCGCGCGAGCGCTGGAACTGGAACACGCCGATCGTCATGTCGAGCTTCGATCCCAGGACGCTCTACATGGGATCGAACGTGGTCTTCAAGTCGACGGACCGGGGCGCGAGTTGGAACGCCATCAGCCCGGATCTCACCGCCAACATCGACCGCGAATCGCTTGAAATGATGGGCGCTCCAGTTCCGGTGCGCGCGCTCTCGCGTCACGACGGTCAGTCGTCGTTTTCCACGCTCACGACCATCGGCGAATCGCCGATTGACGCGAAGCTGCTCTACGCGGGGAGCGACGATGGGCGGCTGACGATGACGAGGGATGGCGGGCAGAAATGGAGCACCCTGACCGAGCGGATTCCCGCGCTGCCGCCGGGGACTTATGTCAGCAGCGTGCTGCCGTCGCGCCACGTCGCCGGCCGCGTCTACGCGACGTTCGACGGCCACTACAACGACGACTACCGCGCGTACGCGTACGTCAGCGACGACTACGGCCGGACCTGGCGATCGATCACGACCGGCCTTCCATCGACCTCTGTCCACCGCCTCCGCGAGCACCCGCGCAACGCGCGGCTGCTGTTCCTGGGACACGAGCGCGGTATCCACTTCTCGATCGACGGCGGCGAGAGCTGGTCGCCGCTGACGCTGAACATGCCGAACGTGCCGGTGCACGACATCCTCATTCACCCCCGCGACAACGATCTCATCGCCGGCACGCACGGCCGCAGCATCTGGGTCCTCGACAACATCTCGGCGCTCGAGGCGCTGACGCCCGACGCGGCGCGAAGCGACGCGTTTCTCGTGCCGCCGGCGCGCGCGCGGCTCCTCGCCATCTACAGCCCGCAGGCGTGGTACGGCGCGGGGCAGTACTTCGCGCCAAACCCCGACTTTGGAGCCTCCATCGACTATTACCTCCGCGCGGGATCGGCCGAGGAGGTCCGCGTCACGATCGCCGGCGCGCGCGGGGTGGTGGTGCGCGCGATGAAAGGCGCCAGCCGCGCCGGCTTCAACCGGGTCTCGTGGGATTTGCGGATGGAACCGCCCGTTCCAGCGGGATCGAGTGGGACCGTCTCCGCCGGCGGGTTCGGCGCCGCGCCGCTGGCGCCGCTGGTGCTGCCCGGCGTCTACACCGTGACCGTCAACGCCGCGGGACGAACGCTCACCGGCGAGCTGCGGGTGGAAGGCGATCCGCGCGTCGCGTTCTCCGACGCCGATCGCCGCACGCGGCAGACGGCCCTGCTGAACCTGCACGCGCTGCAGCAAACACTCTCGGCGGCGCGCGCGGCCGGGGCCACCGCGGCGGGTCAGCTGGACGCGCCCGGCGGCGGCATTTCGTCGAGCCGGGCCGATACCGGCAGCCGGCTGACGCGGGTGCAATCCGATCTCGTCGCCCAGTTCAATGCGGTCAACAGCCTGTCGCGCGCGATCGAGGGTTATTCCGGACTCCCGACGGCCGATCAGCGGCGCCAGCTCGATTGGGCGTTCGACGCGGCGGCCAGGGCCGTGGACGCGCTCAATCAGCTGCTGCACGCCGACACGGTCGCGTCTCGCCTGCGGGTGCCGGTCAAGCTGACGAAAGATCAGTGAGACAGTTCATTGTGGCGGCCGCCGCGTTCTTGACCGCCGCGTGCGGGAACAGCGCCGGACCGACACCGCCTCCACCTACCGAGGATCCGCCGGAGATCGTGTGTCCGGCGCCGCAGACGGTTCAGCTCGTCAGCGGCTCTTCGATCGCGGTGACCTACGCGAGCCCGACGACCGCCAACGGGAGGCCCCGGTGGCCCGGTACAAGGTCCAATTGCCGACCGTCAAGAACGAGGGCAAACCAGGCGAGGCCGTCACCGATCCGGGGACGCTCCCGCGGTTCGTCGTGCTGACGTCGAGCCGCCAGTACGAGGCGGTGCTGATCATGGAAGGCACCAACGATCTGCAGAAGGCCCACAACGCCGCGAGCCTGTCGAGCCAGGAAGGGATTCTCGGATCGGCGGCGGCAGGCCTGCGTCAGATGGTGGGCGACGCCAAGAGCCGCGGCCTGCGGCCGCTGCTGGCGACGATTCCTCCGATGAACCCTTCGGGTTCGCGCGGAGCGGTGTACGGGGCGGAGCTGGTATCGAGCTTCAACGATCGCATCCGCTCGGTTGCGGCGGCCGAGAACATCACGCTGGTCGACGTGCAGCTGGCGTTCGGCGGGAACCTCGCCCTGCTCAGCTCGGACGGCGTCCATCCGAATGCCGACGGCTACAACACGATCGCCGGCGCGTTCTTCGACGCCATCAGGCGCACGCTCGAGAACAGGACGTCGGTCGCCTCGTCCATCATGAGTCGGTAGCGACGACATGTCCGGCGTCGAGCGGGCGATACCGGCCCGATCGCGATCAGGCGCGCGTGGGGTCTGGCGACACGCGAACCATCAGCTTGCCGAAGTTCTTCCCCGCCAGCAGCCCGATGAAGGCGGTCGGCGCGTGGTCCAGGCCGTCCACGATGTCTTCGCGGAATTTGATGCGGCCCGACATGACCAGCGGCGCGACCTCCTGCAGGAACGCCGGCGCCCGATCAGGATGATCGCTCACGATGAACCCCTTGATCGTCGCGCGCTGGACGAGCAGCGGCCGCAGATTGGGCCCTGCAGGGTTCCCCGTCGCGTTGTACTCGGAGATGAGGCCGCACAGCGGAATGCGTGCGCCTTTGTTGATGACGCGCAGAATCGCCGCGAACACCGCGCCGCCGACGTTCTCGAAATAGATGTCGACGCCGCCGGGGCACGCGGCCTTCAACGCCGGCACGAGGTCGTCCGTCTTGTAGTTGACACAGGCGTCGAACCCAAGTTCCTCGACCACGTATCTGCACTTGTCCGACGAGCCGGCGACGCCCACCGTCCGGCACCCGTTGATCTTCGCCAGCTGGCCGACGACGGCGCCGACCGCGCCTGACGCGGCGGAAACGACCACCGTCTCGCCCGGCTTCGGCTGGCCGATGTCCATCAGCCCGACGAACGCCGTCATGCCGGGCATGCCGAGCACGCCGATCGCGGTCGAGATCGGCACCGCCCGGGGATCGAGCTTCCGCAGATCCTTGCCGCTCGACACGGCGTACGTCTGCCAGCCGTCGTAGCCGGTGACGAAATCGCCCGTCGTGAACTCCGGGTTGCGCGACTCGACGACCTGGCTGACGGTGTGTCCGCCCATCACCTCCCCGAGCTTCACCGGCGCGGCGTACGACGCGGCGTCGCTCATGCGGCCGCGCATGTACGGATCCAGGGAGAGATAAATCGTCCGGCGCAGGACCTCGCCGTCCTTCGGCTCGGGCATCTGGCCGTCTGCGGCCTCGAAGTTGGCGGCGGTGGGCTCGCCGGTGGGACGCGATTTCAGGCGAATCTGGTGGTTCATGGCGCTCATCCTATCAATACTTGACATGTCAACTATTGATCTGTAATCTAAATAGCATGACGTCGGCCCTGCAGCACGAGCTTCGCCAGCGCCGCCGGTTCGAATCCGCCGCGCACGAAGCGGTGGTCGGCCTGATGCGCACCGCCGACCTGGTGCGCCGCCAGATGACGGCGCTCATCGAGCCGCACGGCGTGACCCTGCAGCAGTTCAACGTGCTTCGGATCCTGCGCGGCGCCGGCCATGAGGGCTTGCCGACCCTGGACGTGGCGGATCGAATGATCGAGCAGACGCCGGGCGTCACCCGACTGCTCGACCGCCTCGAAGTCAAAGAGCTCGTGCGGCGTCAGCGCTGCTCCAGGGATCGGCGGCAGCATCTGTGCTGGATTACGGCAAAAGGGCTGGCGCTGCTGGCCAAGATCGACGAGCTCATGTCGCGTGCCCACGAACAATCGATGACGGGGCTGCGTCAGAAGGACCGCGTGGCGTTCATCCGGCTGCTGGACGCGATTCGCGCCGCGCATCAGTAGCCGTTTTCTCAACACCGTTTCGTTCACCTATCCACTATCGAGGTATCACATGACGACGACCACCACCTCCGCGCCCGCCCGCACGTTCACCATCGACAAGACCCATTCAGAAGCGACGTTCCAGGTGCGCCACCTCGTCACGAAAGTGCGCGGCCGCTTCACCGACTTCAGCGGGACCGTCCAGCTCGACGAGGCCCATGCGGAGCAGTCGTCGGTGTCGATTTCGATCAACACGGCGAGCATCGACACCGGCACGCCCGACCGCGACGCGCACCTGCGCAGCGACGACTTCTTCGCGGTCGACACGTTCCCCACGATCACCTTCGCCAGCTCGCGCGTGACGAAGACGGGCGCCGAACTGTTCGACGTGCACGGCACGTTGACGATTCGGGACAAGGCCAAGACGATCACGCTGCCCGTCACCTATCTGGGCGCGGCCACCGACCCCTGGGGCAACGCGCGGGTCGGTTTCGAGACCGAGATTACGATCAACCGCAAGGACTTCGGGCTGAACTGGAACGCGGCGCTCGAAGCGGGGGGCTTCCTCGTCGGAGACGACGTGACGATCAGCGTTTCGGTGCAGGCGATCGGCCAGTAACGGCCATCGCAGCGTCCCATTGGTCGGTGGCGCGCTGCAGGATGCGCGGCTCGTCATCCACGAGCAGGTAGCCGGCCGTCACGAGCGCGTCGGCGGCCTGCTCGACTTTCGCCAGATACTCGTCCTGCGAGCGGTAGCGCTCCTCGATCGACCGGCGCGGATCCGTTGCCGCCTCGCGCGCCCCGCGGGTCGCGGGAAAGAAGATCGATGAACCGAGCAGCGAGACGAGCTCGCCCGGCGCGCCAATGGCCGGCTTGCGGAAGTTCCATCCGGTGTAGGTCGCGAGCGGCACGGCGACGTCGGGCAGCCGGATCCCCGCACGCTCGTTGCCGTCCTCGTCGACCGCCGGCACGAGGAGAGGGAGCGGCGACCCGGCGCCGGCCCCGCCGGTGAGATACGCGTTCGCGACACGGGCGCCCGCGGTCAGCGTCCGCGGCGACGCGACGCCCGGAATCGCCGGAAACGCGATCGAGGCCGCCGGCACGAGCGTCCGGTCCTGCAGCTGCGGATACCGGCTCGCCGGCGGCGCCGCGCCCTCCTTCACCCACTTGTGCATCGCCAGCAGCAGCGCGCGCATCGTCCACCAGTAGTCGACCGGGTTGTCGATCTGCTGGCCGTTGGAAATCTCGGCGGGGAATCGGCTGGGTGAATGCTGCGTGCCAGCGATGAAGTACACGCGGACGTTGTCCGGCAGCGCGAGGTCGGCCGTGCCGTCGGGGCTGGTGTGGATCAGCGCCGCGACGCGGCCGGTGCCCCAGTACTCCACCGGCGTGTTGGTGTAGAAGACCTTCGGCGCGTGACCGCGCATCCGCGCATTGTCGAGCAGCCCGTCCTGCACGCCGCTGACCGGATCGCGAAGGCTCGCATCGGCAAACGGAAACGCCGTGGTGTTGTACACGCCGAGCCCGGTCGGCCGCGCCCACCGCTCGTTCAGGCGCAGCCGCGATGCGCCGGCGATGTGCGCCATCACGCCGTCGAACACCTGCCGATCGTGCTCATCGGTGTTGAAGCCTTCGTACAGGAAGCCTCGCAGAAAGCGTCCGCTCTGCGACGAGCCGTAGCCGTAGGCAAAGCGAACCGGCGCCAGCGCGTCGGGCTGGTGCTTGAGCCATGCGGTCGTGTCACGAACCGCGACGTAGCCCAGGCCGGCGACGGGCGGATTCGCCGCGCGATAACTGATCTCATAGGTCTTGCCCGGCTCGAAGCCGCCGTCCAGTGTGACCGTGTGACCGGCGACCCGCCACCGGCTACGCGGAATCGGCTCGCCGAGGTCCCCGAGCATCCGCGTGCGCGCGGTCAACTGACTGTCGGGGCCGGACGGATCGCTGGCGTCGTACTTCGCCAGATCGGGCACGGTTACGTCGTTCGCGGTCGTGTTCGGCGTGAACGTCGCGCGCACGACCCCGCTGATCGTCCGTCCCCGCTCGGTCGCGATAGGCGCGTGGATCTTCATCGTCATCGGCCGGTCCTCGAGGTCGAACTCCCAGCCGACCCAGACGATCGTGAAACCGAAACGCATGAGGAAGCGATCGCCGAGATCGTTTTCGCTGGCCGGATCGGGCGAGCCGCCGCGGTTGAAGCCGTTCAGCACGACCTTGTTGCCGCGGTTGAGCACGTCCACCAGCGCCGCGCCGTTGCCGCGCGGCGCCTTCGGTCTGAGGATGTACAGGTCGGAGGAAAATTCCACGCGCCCGGCGGCGTTGACCGGCGCCTTGTCGAGGTCGGCCACGACACGGTTACGCGGGTCGTTCGGATCGACCGCGAAGTGGACCGTGCCGATGATCTTTTCGTAGCCCGAACCGCCAAGAGCCACCCGCCGCGCAACGTCGACGCGGGTGACCTCGGCGCGCGCGACCCCGGTGAACGCCACGAGCGCCGCCACAGCCAGGAATGCCCGCACCATGCAGCGCATCCTAACACGCGGTCGGGAGGGCGGGGCCGACGTGCACCCGCCGGATCGCCGTTCCGCCTCGGATGCGGTCAGACGATCGCGTCACGCCATCAGGAACTGCTTCACGAACGCGATCCAGCAATAGAAATTGAAGTCCGCATTCGCACGCGTCGCGGGAAAGTTGTCGT
>JAYVYV010000304.1:0-9025 GCA_043783985.1 Acidobacteriota bacterium
CCACCGCGCCGTCACCCGGCTTCAGACCGGCGCCGCCGATCGCATCGAGCGTGGCGCCCGAACCGGCGAGCGACCTGGCGCCGACGAAAATCGCGGGGCTGTCGGCCGGCTGGAAGCCGCGCGCGACCGGCACGGGCAGGTTCATGGCCGACGTCTCGTAACCGAGGCGCGCGGCGATGTCGCTCGCCGCGGCGAGATCGGCAGACGACGGCTGCGCCGGCAGCACGATCCGTGCGTCGGTGAAATCGATGGCGCCGTCGCCATTGCGGTCCTGAAACACGACGCCGGGCTTGAACAGCTCCGACAACGAGGCCACGACCGTGTCCGCCGGGGCGGTTCGACCAATCGCACCGGCGCCGGCGAGAAGTACAGCGAGCGCAAGCGCGTTCTTCATGGTTGAGGGCTCCGGGCCACGCGCATCGATCAGAACTGCAAGCGGACCGCGAACTCCGCCTGGCGGGACGGGGCGTTGATATTCGGCAGCAGCGACGTCGACGTGCCGAACAGCGGACGGCCGGTCGTCGCCGCGTTGCCGGCGCCCACGTTAGCGTTGGGCGTGTTGAAGTTGTCCCGGTTGAAGATGTTGAACAGCTGCGCGATGAACTCCGCGCGCGCCACCCCCACCTGGAACGTCTTCGACAGCCGCAGGTCGACGTTGGCGAAGCCCGGGCAGTCGACCGTCGTCACCTCCGTGAGTCCGCGGGCGCGCCGGAACGTGTTGACCCCGTCGAGGCTCATGTCCCGGCAGCCGCTGCCCGGCATCACGCCCGCCGGCAGATCGCCGGGATAGCCGTCGCCGTTGAGGTCGAGCGAGCTCGTCGGGTTGAACCGCAGGCTCGATCGGAAGTCGGCAATCGCCGAGAACAGGATGCGCGCGGGCAGCTGCACGATGCCGCTGGTGACGAGGCGATGACGCCGATCGGCGGCGCCGTACCGTTCGATCTGGTAGAAGCCGTAGCGATCGGCCAGCAGGTTCGTGGCCGACGTGTCCGTCGCTTTGGAGAGGGTGTACGACACCAGGAACTGATAGCGGTTCGACATCCGCTTGTCGATCTTCAGCAGCAGCGCCCGGTACGAGTTGTTCGCGGTGGACGTCCAGAAGTTGACGCGCGCGAACTGCGGATACAGCTTCGCTTTCGTCGCCTGGTCCGGCAGGTTCGGATCGATCGTGTCGCGATCCGAGTAGCGGTTGGTGATGCTGACGTCGGCCGTCACCGAGACGTCGCGGCTGACCGAGCGGTTCACGCCGACGTTGAACTGATGCGCGTACGGGTTCACGGTGTCGTTGGACTCGACCGTGATGTTCGGCGCCGCCGTGTTGATGAACGAGTCCCGTGACTTGCCGCCGAGCGGATCGGGGAACGACGGCCGCGCGATGATGATTTGTTTCGCCTGGGGCCAGGTCAGCTCGTTGAAGTTCTGGAGCGTCCGCATGTTGTCGTAGAACATGCCCCAGCCGGCATGGATGTTCATGACGCCGTTGTTGGCCGGATCCCACGCCAGACCGATGCGCGGACCGACGTTGTTGAAATCGCCGCGGCTCGTCGTCGGCTGCCGTACGACCGACACGTCGAGCGGGAACGAGCCGTCGCGTCCGAGCTTGGCCTGAATGTCCGACAGCAGCTGCGGCAGGTTCTCGTTGAACGAGCCCTTCTGCAGGTCGTAGCGCAGGCCGAGGTTCAGCGTCAGCCCGCTCCGGACCTGCCAGTCGTCCTGGACGTAGGCCGCAAACGTCCTGGTCGGGATGTTGGCATACGTCGGCAGCGAGTTCGTGTAGTTCGTCGGGTAGGTCGAGGGGTCCGCCGCGTTGTAGGGCGTGTCCTTCGGAAACGTCCAGTTGCCGAGCGGCGAGCCGGTGTTGTCGCCCTCGAACGGAATGTTGCTGAAGTCGGCGCCGCCCTTCCACTGGTGCGAGCCGCCCCATGCGCGCATCAAATAGGAGAAGTCGTCCTTGATCTCCCAGCGCGACTCGGGGCCCATCTGCGCGTTGCCGCAGCCGCCGATCGTGATCGACGGATACGTGTAGATCGGCGTGCACAAGGGCAGCCGCGCCGTGAAATCCGCGGGCGCGTAGTCGCCATGGCTGTAGGGCGGCGACACTTCGTACTTGGCGTACGCGTACTGAAAGCGGGCGTCGTTCAGCGTGTTGGCGTTGATGATCCAGGTGTGGCCGAGCACGGCCGACTTGCGCGGCACCGCGAAGTCGAAGCTGTTGGTCACCGCGACCGTGCCGCCCGCCGTGATGATCGGCCGGTACTCGTCTTCGGCGCCGTACCGGAAGAACAGGCTCTGCCCGTTGCCGAGCTGATGATCGATCTTCGTGTTGTAGGTCCAGCGCGTCTGATCACTGAGGAACGTCCCCTCGTACTGCGGCCACAGGCCACGGGCGTTCACGGTCAGGAACTGCTTCTCCTGGGTGCCTTCGTACGCGAAGAAGAAGTGTGTTTTGTCCTGCACGATCGGCCCGCCGACCGTGCCGCCGTACTGATACCGCCTGTAATCCGGTTTCGTCGTCTGGAAAAATTCCTTCGCCGTGAGGGAGGCGTCGCGCAGGAACAGCAGGCCGGATCCGTGGAACTGGTTGGTGCCAGACTTGGTCACCACCGAGACGAGGCCGCCGGTCGCCAGACCGTATTCCGCCTTGTAGGTGGACGTCGACACCTTGAATTCCTGAATCGCGTCCATCGCGAAGTTCTGCCGCGGCTCGCCCATCTCGGCCCACGTGTTATTGACGCCGTCGACGACGAACCCGTTCGAGTACTCGCGTCCGCCGGCGCCGACGTTCACGTTGCCGCGATAGAACTGGCCGCGGATGTTGTCCTGCGACGTCCCGGGTGTCAGCATCGCGAGGTCGATCCAGCGCCGGGACGCGACCGGCAAATCCTGAATCTGCTGGGTCGAGACCGCCGTCGACACGTCCGAACGTGTGACGTCGACGATCGGGGACTCGCCGGTGACGGTGACGGTCTCGGACAGCGCGGCGGGCTTCAGCGCGAAGTTGATGAGGGCCGTCTGATCGATGACCAGCGTGATGTCCGGGCGCGTCTCCGTGCTGAAGCCGCTCAACTCCGTCTGCACCGAGTACCGGCCAGGCGGCAGCGACGGCAGCCTGAACTCGCCCGCGCCATCGGTCACCGCGACGCGGGTCAACCCCGTGTCGACGTTGCGAGCCGTCACCGTCGCGCCGGGGATGATCCCGCCGCTCGAATCCTTCACCACGCCGGTGATCTGCGCGTTCTGCGCCGCGGCCGACGCCGCCAACGCAAGGCAGAACACGAGTGCCGCAAAACCTGTCAACCAGTGACGCATGAGGGCCTCCATCTGCCGCGAAAGTATAACGACTTCGCGACGGCATGTTTTCCCTGAGCGTGGGGTTCCGGCCGCCACGCGCGATCTCAGCGATGGCGGTCGGCGGGCGTCAGCGTGACGTGACGGCGTGGCGTCAGGAGGAGGCCGGTACAAAACAAAAGGGCATCGCGTGATTGCGATGCCCCTTTGCTCCACTGGCCTGGCTCCCCCAGCATTCACGGCGCCCTGCCGTAATCAGACCAGCGAACCTGCATCCCTCAGGGGCAAGCGGCATGCCCGGCTGTTTTACGTGGAAAACCGGGGATTTCGCACTGGGCGGGCTTCTCACGACCCACGATTTTCGTGGCAGATCTTACAGATCCGTCGTCGCCTTCAGGGTGTCCGACACCGCGTCACCCTCCAAGCAAGGCGCTCTGGGTGACCTCAGCCACCGCGTCGAGGGGTCAGACCCAGGTCTGACCCTAAATGGCACGTTATTCGCGCCACACCGGCAGCGTGTCCATCAGTTCCGCCAGCATCGGGTGCTCGGCGTCGCGCGTGGAGAGCAGCGGCCTGGTGACCGGCCATGAGATCCCGAGCGCCGGATCGTTCCACGCGATGCCGATCTCGCTCGCGGGGTCGTAGATGTCCGTGCACTTGTATTCGACCTGCGCGATCGGGCTGATGACGCAGAAGCCGTGCGCGAAACCGGGAGGGACGTAAGCCTGCTTGAAATTATCGGCCGTCAGCGTCACGCCGACCCAGCGGCCGAACGTCGGCGACCCGCGGCGCACGTCGACCGAGACGTCGAAGATCTCCCCCTCGATCACCCGGATCAGCTTGCCTTGCGGGTGCCGGAGCTGCAGGTGCAAACCGCGCAGCGTGCCGCCGAGCGAGCGCGAGTGGTTGTCCTGCACGAACGGGCCGGCGATCCCGTGCTGCCGATAGCGTTGGGCGTGATAGGTCTCGAGGAAGAACCCGCGGCCGTCCGGATGCACCTCGGGCTCGACGATGAGGACGTCGGCGATCTCGGACGGGACGACGCGCACGTCAGGCCTCGTGCTCGAGCATGTGCGCCAGATACTGGCCGTAGGCGCCGGACCCCATCCCGCGCGCGAGGCGCGCGACATCGGCGCCGGTGATATAGCCCATGCGGTACGCGATTTCTTCGAGGCAGGCGACCATCAGCCCCTGCCGCTCCTCGATCGCGTGGATGTAGTTCGACGCCTGCATCAGCGAGTCGTGCGTGCCGGTGTCGAGCCACGCGATCCCGCGGCCGAGGTTTTCGGCGTGCAGCTGTCCGCGCCGCAGGTACTCGCGGTTGACGTCGGTGATCTCGAGCTCGCCGCGCGCCGACGGCTTCAGGCTCGCGGCGATGTCGAGCACCTGCTGGTCGTAGAAATACAGGCCGGTGACGGCGTACGACGACTTGGGCGCCGCCGGCTTCTCTTCGATGCTCACCGCGCGGCCGTCGGCGTCGAACTCGACGACGCCGTAGCGCTCGGGGTCGCGGACCCGGTAGCCGAAAACGGTGGCGCCGGTCTCGCGCGCCGCGGCGCTGCGCAGGTAGTCCGTGAAGTGGCCGCCGTAAAAAATGTTGTCACCGAGGGCGAGCGCGACGCGGTCCGATCCGACGAACGCGCGGCCGATGATGAACGCCTGCGCCAGGCCGTCGGGGCTCGGCTGCGCGGCGTAACTGATGTCCAGGCCGATCTCGCCGCCGTCGCCCAGGAGGCGCCTGAAGCCGTCCTGCTCGTGCGGCGTGGTGATGATCAGCAGCTGCCGGATGCCGGACAGCATCAGCGTCGACAACGGGTAGTAGATCATCGGCTTGTTGTAGATCGGCATCAGCTGCTTGCTGATGGCGCGCGTCAGCGGATGCAGCCGCGATCCCGATCCGCCGGCCAGGATGATTCCCTTCAACATTTCAGATTTCAGATTTCAGATTTTGGATTTTGGATTTCGGATTTCAGATTGGAGACTGGAGATTGGAGACGGCCCAGCCGCTGCCGGTCGTAGCGTCCGGCCTGGACCTGCTCGCACCAGTCGCGGTGCTCGACATACCAGCGCGCCGTCGACGCCAGCCCGCCTTCGAACGCGTGGCGCGGCGCCCAGCCGAGCTCGCGGCGGATCTTGGTCGCGTCGATCGCGTAGCGGCGATCGTGGCCCGGCCGGTCGGGCACGAATGTCTGCAGGTCGCGGTAGCTCGAGCCGTTCAGCGCCGGGTTGGACGCGGCGGGGCGCAGCGCCTCGGCCGCGTCGCAGATACGATCCACGATCTCGAGGTTCGTGCGCTCGTTGCCGCCGCCGATGTTGTACTTCTCGCCGACCCGCCCCTTCGCGAGCACGAGCAGGATCCCGGCGCAGTGATCCTCGACGTGCAGCCAGTCGCGCACGTTTCCCCCGTCGCCGTAGATCGGCAGCGGCCGTCCGTCGAGCGCGTTGAGCAGCATCAACGGGATGAGCTTCTCCGGAAACTGCAGCGGTCCGTAGTTGTTCGAACAGTTCGTGATCAGCACCGGCAGGCCGTAGGTGTGAAATCCGGCGCGCACGAGATGGTCCGCCGCCGCCTTGCTCGCCGCGTACGGCGAATTCGGCGCGTACGGCGTGTCCTCACTGAACAGGCCGCTGGGGCCCAGCGTGCCGTACACCTCGTCGGTCGACACGTGCAGGAACCGGAACGCCGCGCGCGCGGCCGGCGCGAGGCCGCCGGCGAACGCCCGCGCCGCCTCCAGCAGCACGAAGGTGCCGACGATGTTGGTGTCGATGAAGGGGCGGGGGCCGTCGATCGACCGATCGACGTGCGTTTCCGCCGCGAGGTTGAGGACGGCGGTCGGCTGCTGATCGGCGAACACGCGCGCGACGGCGTCGGCATCCGCGATGTCCCCCTGCACGAACGTCACGCGCGGATCCGCGAGCGGCGCGTCCAGGTTCAACAAGCTGCCCGCGTACGTCAGCTTGTCGAGAACGACGAGACGGTCGGCGGTGTGCTCGAGGGCGTGCCTGACGAGATTCGAGCCGATGAAGCCGGCTCCTCCGGTGATGAGCAGCGTTCCCATGAAACCGCCAGACCACGAGAATCACGAAACAAAAACCATCTCTGTCGTGGGTTCGCTTTCGTGTGTTGCGTGGTTAAACGGAGGCTCCTTCCGGGTACATCAATGCGAGGCGCAGCTCTTTGGTCAGCGAATCGACGGTGGTCCCGGATCGCTTCCAGGCGCCTTCGGTCTCGAAGCGGAGGTCGCCGATGCGGCGGCCCCACGGCGCGATGACGCGGCCGATCGCGCGGAAGTCCGAGCGATCAGCGTGCTCCTGATCGAGCCGCCTGATCACCTCCGGCGCGACGCGGACGAACGCGCGCAGGGCCGAGGCCGAGCGGATGCTGTATTTCCGGCCGTTCCACGCGCCGCCGAAGACCAGAGCGATCTGCTTGAAGTAATTGACGAAGAACTTCTTCGTTTCTTCATGCGCGTCGCTCGATTTTTTGCCGAACACCCCGTCGGGCGCGAACAGCTTCTTGAGCTCCTGCGCGAGCGGCGCCTGCGCGACGCGCCCGCGGCCGACGCCGAGCAGCTTGATCTCGTCGTAGAGCGGTGAGTCCTCGCGATCGTTGAGCGCGCGCACGACGTCGTGCCCGGCGGCAAGCGACTCGTCCCGGTACAGCTGGCGACCCGACAGGCTGACCAGGTGCGACGCGTTCAGCCGCGTGTGCTTGGCGTTGATCGTGACGAACATCTGCACGACGTGATCTTCGGGCAGGCGATCGAAGATGATCGCCGGGACCGCGAAATCCTCGCCCTGAAACCGATCGATGTCGGCGTGAAGCGCGAGCAGACGGTGCTGCCCGTCGATCGCCCGCAGGATGCCTTCGCGCTCCGGGACCTTCAGGATGCCGACGCGCGCGTCGCTCTCGGCCGGCTGGAAGCTCAGCTTCTCGTCGCACGAAATGATGACCGCGCCGGGAATCGACGGCAGATCGCGCGCCTGGCGGCACTGTTCGTAGTACTGCACGAGCTCGTCGATCTTCTTGCGGATGATCTGGCGCTGGTAGGCCTTGTCGCTCGACGCGATGCGCCGCTCGAGAAAATCCCAGTTCACCTTCGACGGCTGCGGCATGCCGGGCTTCTGCCGCCCGCCGCGCACGGGCGCCTGCGCTGCGTCGCCGTAGCTCAGGACCTCGAACCGAACGAGCTTGTCGATGTCGCTGGCCGTCAACGAAGCTTGGTAGAATTGCACGCCGAATTGCTGCATTCGAATGGCGGCGACGTTGATCATAGGTTCGAATCCAAGACGCGTCAGGCTGGCCTGATGTGAAGGCTCAAAGACGCGGATTGTACCGCAGGTGTCGGCTTGACACCAACCCGACCGCAATCCAGCTAAGTATCTCGTATGTAAGGAGTTCTCTCATGTCTCAGCGGAGACGCCCCGCACGGGTTCTCGTCTCGCTCTTCTTGCTGACCGTCGGGCCGGGAATCGGAATCTCCGCGCAATCAACAGAAAACAAAGTAGTTGGGTCATCAGCCGTTACCGTTCCCCGTTCGGTCGACGATCCCGATTTTGCCCGCATGGTCAAGGAATGGACCACCAAACCGGAGTTCAGCAGTCCCCTGGTGGATCACCTGCCCAAAGTTGATGGCGTGCCGTCCCCCAAGGATGTGCTCGGCCACCACATCGGCGAACCGAAAAAACTGACCTACTACGCAGACATCCTCAAGTACTACCGCGCGCTGGCCGCCGCGTCACCGCGCGTCAAGGTCCTGTCGATCGGCGCAAGCCACGAAGGCCGCGACCTCGTCGTCGTCTTCGTCGGCGCCGACGAGTCGATCGCGAACCTGGAGACGTATCGCGGCTACCTCGCGCGGCTCGCCGACCCGCGCGCGATCACCGACGCGCAGGCGAAAGAGATCGTCGCGAAGGCCAAGCCGATCTATCACCTGTCGGGCGGTCTTCACAGCGGTGAGGTCGGGCCGTCGGAGATGCTGATGGAGCTGGCCTACCGCGTCGCGGTGGAGGATTCGCCGCTCGTCAACAAGATCAGGGACAACGTCATCGTCTCGATCACCCCGGTCGCCGATCCGGACGGCCGCGATCGCAACGTCGACTGGTACTACAAGTATGGCATCCACGAGACCGAAGGCCGGACGACTGGCGCCGGCGTGCCGTACTGGGGCAAGTACATCTTCCACGACGACAACCGTGACATCAATTACTCGCAGATCGAGATGCGCGCGCTGCTCGACTGGTACCTGCAGTGGCACCCGCCGATCATGCACGACCTGCATCAGGCGCAGACGCTGCTCTACACCTTCAGCGGGCAGGCGCCGCAGAACCCGAACCTCGATCCGATCCTCTACGGCGAGCTGCCGATGATGGCGAACTTCGAGATGGCGCAGATGGCGAAGTACGGCATGCCCGGCGTCTGGACACACGGCTACGTCGACATGTGGTCGCCCGGCTACCTCGCCTTCATGTCGTCGAATCACAACGGCATGATCCGGATGTACGAGATCCAGGGCACCAGCGGCGCCAATACCACCAAGCTGCGGCTCGGGAATCCGAACGTGCCGCCCGCCGGCGGCGGCCGCGGCGGAGCACCCGGTCAGCCGGATGCGGCCGCGATCACTGCGGGACGCAGCAATCAGGCGATGCGCGACTGGTTCCGGCCGTGGCCGGCGACCGGCGAGTTCGACTGGTCGCTGCGCAACAACACCAACTACGGCGAGACCGGCGTGCTGAC
>JAYVYV010000305.1:0-9009 GCA_043783985.1 Acidobacteriota bacterium
TATCACGACGCGACCTGATCAAGATGGGAATTCTCGGTACCGGCGGTTTCGTGCTCCTGCCGGCCGGCGGCGGTTTCGGACGCGTTTCGTCGTTCTTCGAACAGACGCTGTCCAGTCCCCGCCTGACGCCTTGGTCTGATTGGCTTCCTCTTTGGTCCGATCTGCCGAACTTGACCCAGGTCCCGCAGTTCTCGACCCAGCCCGCGTACGCGCTGGATTATTTCGGGCACGCGACGACGCCGAACGGCTTGGAGGACGGGACCAAGTGCTTCGAGATCTCGGCGGTTGAGCGGAAGAATGTGGTCAAGTTCCACAAGGAGCTGCCGCCTGCCCCGTCTGTGTGGGCCTACGTGGACAAGAACCGCCTGCCGTCCTCCGACGGACTGATCACGTTCCGTGTCAACGGAAACAAGGATCGAACGCTCAATTTGGTCGGCCAGGGTAGCGGAAATGGCCTTCTGATCCGCCATCATAACGATCTGAAGCTCGCGCCGCGTGATTTCGGCCACACGACCCTGTCGCCCCACATCCACGGCGGCCATCAACCGGCAGAAGCGGACGGCTTCCCGGATGAAATCACAAACCGGCCTCAGGATTTCCCGACTCCCATTACGATTGAGCCCGGCAAATATTTCGACTTCATGCTTCCGCTGACGGACGTCGGCCTCTTCGATGGGTTCCCCACACAGGACGAGCGGCCTTCGTACCTCTGGTTCCACGATCACATTGCCGATCACACGGGGGAGAACGTGTACCGCGGCCTGGCGAACATCTTTCCGGTGTTCGACAAAGACCTCGACACGGGCGAGGAGACGGACCCCGCTCCCGCGCTCGGGCTGCCGAGCGGCGAGTTCGACATGCCCCTGCTCGTTCAGGACAAGACGTTTGACGTCGACGGGTCGCTCATCTTCGACCAGTTCAATCAGGACGGGTTTCTCGGCGACACGGAACTGGTGAACGGCAAGGTCCAGCCCAAAACGCTGGTGAAGCGGCGGAAGTACCGGCTGCGCTTTCTGAACGGCGCGGGTGCCCGCATCTACACGCTATGCCTGACCAATGACCTTGGTCAGACGTTCCCGACGACACAGATCGGGACCGAGGGGGGCCTGCTCGCCTATTCCATCCCGAACGTCGGGAGCGTCACGCTCGCCCCGGCCGAACGGGTCGAAGTCGTCGTCGATTTCGGCCATCCGATGTTCTACGGCCAACAGGAGATTTATCTCGAGAACCGGATGGCGCAGACCGAAGGCCGCAAACCGGACGGGGTGGTCAGCAGCGGCACGAAGCTCCTGAAGTTCATCCTCACGGGCGATCCGATCGAAACGCGCGAGGTGCCCAAGATGCTGCGCCCGTTCAACAAGATTCCGTATACGGATCTGGCCAACGCCAAAGTGAGGTCGTTCAAGTTCGACCGGAGCCACGGCGTCTTTACCATCAACGGTGAGCCGCTGGACATCGAGAACTCCCTCGCCATGGTACCGAAGCGTGCGGGCGAGATCTGGCATTTCGAAAACAGCTCGGGCGGGTGGTGGCACCCGATTCACGTCCACGCCTCGTTTCAGCGGGTGATCAAGCGCAACGGCAAACTGCCCCCGCTGGCCGAACGGGACGGTATGGCGCGGAAGGACACCGTGCTGCTGAGAGGCGGCGAGAGCGTGGACGTGTTCCTGCGATTCGAGGACTTCAAGGGCCCGTTCGTGTTTCATTGCCACAACATCGCGCACGAAGACGATCGGATGATGGGCCGGTTCGACGTGGTGCAAGGGTACGCCTCAGCACGCTCCATGGAGTCTCACATGTTGAAACCGAAGGCGCTGGTTCCGGCCGGCTCGGCCTTGTTGCTACTCGCGCTCTGGCTGGGATCGCCCGTGGCGAGCGCGTTTGGAAGCCGACCGTCAGACGACGGAATCAAGGGCGGGGCATCGGCCAGGCACTTTCCCAACGTCAGGCTGCGCACACAGGACAATCAGGACGTGCGCTTCTACGACGACCTCGTGAAGGGCAGGAGCGTGATGATCAACTTCATGTTCACGAGCTGCACGACACTGTGCCCGCGGAGTACGGAGAATCTCGTGAAAGTGCAGCAGGCGCTCGGCGATCGCATGGGTCGCGACATCTTCCTGATTTCCGTCAGCGTCGACCCCACGCACGACACCCCGGCCGTGCTGAAACGGTACGCCGAAAGCTTCCACACCGGCGCGGGGTGGACCTTCGTGACCGGCCGCGCCGAGGACATCATCCTGATTCAGCAGAAACTGGGTAAGTACGAGAAAGACGGCGACAAGACGCAGCACACGGGCATGGTCATCTACGGCAACGAGCCGACCAACACCTGGACTGGAATTCCGGTCACCCTGAACCCCGCGAGCATCGCGCGGAGCGTGCTGCGTCTGGTCGAGCGGACGAGCCGTCCTCGCGTCGGGCATATGGCGTTACCTCCCCACCGTCAACTGGGTCGGTCGGCCTTGGCGGCTGCCCGGGTCCTCACCCGCGGCTATTTGTCGTCTGTCGCGCGAGGACGACGAACCGAACGCGTCGTCCAGTTTTCGAGCGTCAGACCCTTAACGCGATTGAATTCGGCGACGTTGTTCGTCACTAGCCTGAGTCCGAGGCTCCGGGCGTGAGCGGCAATGAAGAGATCGTTGGCGCCGATCATCTCGCCTCGTTTCTTCAGGTCAGCACGGATCTGCGCGTAGTGGGCAGCAGCGTCGTCGGGAAATTCTAGGACCGCGACGTGTGGAAGAAACGCGTGGAGGGCGGTGGCGTCTTGCATTCGGCGGGGAGACACTTCAACGCCGTAGAGCAGTTCCGACTTGGTAATCACCGACATGCAGACGTCGGTGACCGGTACGCTGCTCAGCCGCTTGATCACCGCCTCGCTCGAGCGCTTCATGATGTAGGAGCACGTGTCGGTGTCGAGCATGTATCGAGCCATCAGGGCTCGCGCTCCTGGACGGGCAGGTCCTCGACGTTCGTCATGTACTCTTCAGACGCGACGGGACCATTCTCGAGATACGATGCCCAATCCGTCGGGCGGGGCGACAGGATGACATCCTCACCCTCCTTGCGGATGAACACTTCCTCGGTGTCGAACTGAAACTCTTTAGGCAGCCGGACGGCCTGGCTCCGGTTGTTCATGAACACCTTGGCTCGTCGCTGCATCGTTGGACCTCCAATCGGCGCCGTATACATCAGTATATGCCACGTGGACCAGCGTCAACAAGCGGGCTTGGGTTCTGAGCGGCGGTGACCGCTCGTCGCGCGTAGAAATAAGACGCGCTCGGCATCACGCAGTCCGGGAGACATTCGGCGGTCAGATGAAATTGAATGCGCCGCTCGACGAAGACGCACTCTCCACCGTTGCGAACCGCCATGGGCACAACGCGCGCCATCAGCGCGCCTGGGTTTGTCGCGACGTTTCTCGCGAGTGTGCCCGCACTTTCTTTGGTTCTCATCGCGAAAATTGCCCGGTTTTCGAGGCGAGTCTCTCTAAGGCTGCGGTCTGAAAACGTCGCCTCCGCCAGTGTAAAATCTTGCCTGCGAAGTGCTGATTTCAGCTACACTTAGCGTCCGCGGTGAGGTGGCCGAGCGGCCGAAGGCGGCGGTTTGCTAAGGCTGCCAGGGATCACAGAACGGGCCTGAAATCGATGATTTCAGGCCCGTTTTTTGTTGGAACGTTGGTTGGCGTTGGCTCCCGAATGACCGTTCTTGGACCGCGTTTGGGCACACTGGCGGGCACACTGGAGCCGATGCCAATGTGTGCCTATCGAGCACACGTTGTGCGACGCTGATGGCAGTGAAATACTTCGCCTGGCATGACGCGAAGAACGCGAAGCTCAGGGCGGAGCGCGGCATCGGGTTAAGGACGTCGTCTTCCACATCGAGCGCAGCGACTTTCTCGACATCCTCGAACACCCGAACCCCAGCCGTTACGTCGGCCAGCGCGTCTCCATAGTTCGGCGCGAGTACTACTTGTACCTGGTGCCGTTCGTCGAAGACGAGCACACGTCTTCCTGAAAACGATCATGCCGGGTCAAGGCCACGAAGCAGTACCTCGGTGAGGAGTCCGACGATGAAGATGGACGCTGACGAAGGGGGGCCTCGAGTCCGTCGAGCGTGGCGAATGGAAGGGTGCGAATCCGACGCAGGATGAGACCGAGCGCGCCCGCTCTGTACACGCTGATGAACTCGCGACGATGGTGATCAACCTTTTCAGACGCCTATCCTGCTAAACCAGTGTCTGGCTGTGAAACGCAACAGTTCAGGTCGCTCTGTTTGGCCGTTCAGGTCACGTCATTCAGATTGGATGAAAATCCTTGACCCCTCCCAGACCCGGGTGCACCATGCACTGCATCTCCAAGATGTTGCGACCTCCCGGCCAGCTGAGTAGAGGCCCCCTCTCGCTGACGCGAATATCGCGGGTTCAGGTCGACGTTCGTTCGACTGCCGCTGTGGTCTTGCAGGGTTCCGCGTCTCAAAGCCACTTTGTCGATGAGGGTGAGCGTGGCTAAATCCATCATTCTCTTCTCGGATGGCACGGGCAACAGCAGCGCCAAGCTGTTCAAGACCAATGTCTGGCGAACCTACCAGGCGGTCGACCTCGGGCCATCAGCGGAAGGCAAGCGCGATCAGATTTCGTACTACGACGATGGCGTCGGCACCTCCTCCTTCAAGCCGCTGACCGTGCTTGGCGGCGCTTTCGGCTGGGGTCTCCAGCGGAACGTCCTGGAGATTTATCGCTACGCCTGTCGCAATTATCGGACAGACGACGACATCTATGCCTTCGGGTTCAGCCGCGGCGCGTTCACCGTGCGTGTCGTCGCCGCGCTCATTGCCTCGGAGGGGTTGGTGCGTTCCTCGGGCGAAGCCGAGCTCGATCGGAAGAGCCGTCAGGCGTACCGTAACTTTCGCGCCGCTTTCCTTCCGCGCCGCCTCAAGTGGCCCACCAGGCTATCGAGACGCCTGCGCGGCGTCATCGATCATGGGATCGGGCGGCTGAGAGGCTACGAGCCCTACGACCCGGCCGACAACTGCTGGCCCAAGATCCGGTTCCTCGGCGTGTGGGATACGGTGTCCGCGTATGGCGGGCCGATCACCGAGATAACTCGGGCGATCGACAACTGGATCTACCCCCTCAGCATGCCGAACTACCAGTTGAACGAGCACGTTCAGTGCGCCCGCCACGCCTTGGCGATAGACGACGAACGTGACGCGTTCCAACCGCTGCTCTGGGACGAAGTCCACGAACGTCGTCTGATAGACGACCACAAGGTCGAGAAGGGACGGCTGGCGCAAGTCTGGTTCACCGGCATGCACGCCGATGTCGGCGGCGGGTATCCGGACGAGAGCCTCAGTTACATCTCGTTGCTGTGGATGTTGGAGGAGGCTGAAAAGGCCGGGCTGCGGACGCTCAAAGTCATCAAGGACCTCTTCGTCGCGCTGGCCAGCAGTTACGGGCCGATCCATGACAGCCGCGCCGGTCTCGCGGCCTACTATCGGTATCAACCTCGCAAGCTTGCGGCCTGGCTCGATCCGGTCGATCCGGCCACGCTCAGCCTGCGCGACCCGGCGATTACCGACAGCGACGGCCAGTCGCGAGGCTTGTTGTGCGCGGTGCACGTCCACGAGAGCGTGATCAACAGGATCGCCACCGGCACGGACCGGTACGCGCCAATCACGCTGCCTCAGACCTTCTGCATCGTCCCGCCGCAGGTTGAAGGCGAGACCGCTCCCCAACCTGACAACCAGACGGGTAACTCGGCGGCACCGCCGACGACGCCAACGTCGATCCTGAGCGGGGAGCTACGCGCGCGGTTGACGGCGCCCGCCGCGGCCCTGGCTCGCGCCGAGGCGACGGAACCAATCTGGAACTACGTCTGGTGGAGACGGCTCACGTATTTCGGAACCGTGTTCGCGACGTTACTGCTGCTCAGCCTGCCGCTCGCCGCCGACCGGCTGCCCAGGCCGCCGATTCTCGCCGACGGGCGAACGTGGATCGGCGGCGTCATACGTCTCCTGACCCTGTTCCTTCCCGCCTTTGCCGGCGATTGGATCAAGGTCTACGCCGACAATCCGTTCTATTTCCTTGTGCTGGGCGGCGTGACGTTTCTACTTCTCAAGTTCGGCACACGCCTGGAACGGTCGCTCCGCGATGAAGCGAGGGCGATGTGGAAGGGGGCGGTCGGAGACGGGCCGCTACCGCGCCGGCGTGTGACGTGGATTCAGCAGTTCAGGAACGATCATCGCTATCAGCGCTTCATTCAGATCTTCAAGTGGAATTTCCTGCCGAATGCGATCGTCACGCCCGTATTCGTGGCGCTGATGCTGTGGCTCGGACTTGCGGTATACGCCCAGACCGCGCTCCCGGTGTTCGAGAACCGAGCGAGCCTGTGCGGACCGTCGGCCGGCGGCGGCCGCGAAATCACGACACCGGTGAGTCGCGATTTCAGCACACGGAACGTGTGCAGCGAGAGCTTCGGCCGCATCGTGGAGGCCCAGCGCTACATCGTGACGTTTGATGTCGTCGAGCCGTGGGCCGATGGCAACATCCTCACCAACCCGGAAGGGGTCGCCCTGGGCGATTTCCCCTGGGGCCGCGGCTATATTGCCGCTCCGTTTCGTCGAGTGATCGACGCGCGGTTTCTGCAGCCGGTCCTCGAAATTCGGCGGTCAAATGGGAAGCTTTACTGGGGGAACGTTCAGATTTATCCTCTTTCGGTTCGGCAAGTCGGCGATGCTCCAAGCCTGTATCGAGCCGAATTTACCGCTCCCCGGAGCGGCGAACTGTTCGTCTTCGCGAATGACGCGATGATCCCGGTTGCCGGCAACGGATGGAAGAGGTACGGCTCCCGCTACTTCTACGAGTCGTCAGGCTCTCGCGGCAAGGGCGCCAGGGACGAGCGCGGAAATCACGGCACCGCGTGCGTAACGGTGGAAGGCGCGAGCGTCACCCAACAGCCCGGTAGCGCGCCGGCGACGGGACCGACTTGCCGACAAGCGGCCGAGCGTATCAAAGCTGAGGTGGAGCCAGCTCACACCGCCCCTGGTGCCAGCACGAGCCGACCCTGAAGTTGGGGGGTACCTAGATCCCTTTTGTCTTCGCCTTGAGAGAAATCATCAGGCTGCGCGTATGGAACGCGCTTACAATCGGTCGCCGGGCGAGCCGACTTCCTCGCTCACCCGTCCATGCAATCGCAAGCCTGACGGAGGCCTCGATGCAATCCGAAGCGGTCCGCCTGACCGAGCCGTGCCGGACACGCAAACACGTCGCGTCTTGCCTGTTGGCTTGCGCCATCGCCACGCTGACGCTCAGCGCCTGCAAGGAGGATGAGCTCCGCGGGTGCATCGACGAACTTGCCGGCCGGCCGAGGCCAATAGCGACTGAGCGTGACAAGCGGTTCGAAGGCAAGGTATCGGAGAGTGCCGCCCTCTGCCGCGGGGGAGACATGGCCCTCAAGTTCCGCAACGTGCCTTGGGTGGACTGGGCGAACTACTTCGGAACCGGCGACCAGCGCTCGGCACGGAACCTGCGCGGGGTCGGTGGGGCGCTGATCGACCTTGAATACCAGCGCCAGGAACTGATCGCCTTCAATCTGTTCGACAACAGCGGAACCTTCGAGCGTTACGTCCGAGGGGGTGACGGCATAGAAGGGCCGGCACTCCGTCTGTGGCCCGAGATGCGCCTGCCTTCAGCGCACCCAAACTACGGGGACGTCGGCGGCGGCGGCGACCAGGTCTGCCAAGGCGCGCTGATCCGTGGTCGCACGCTGACCGGAATTTGCAACGACATCCGGAACCCCTTGATGGGATCCACGACGATGCTGTTCGCGCGCAACGTCGAATTCGAGAACACGTTTCCCGATGCCGGGCTCAGCGACATCACGCGCAACCGGCATGGCGATCGTCTGTCCCTCCTGACGCCGGATCCACAGGTGATCAGCCGCAAACTATTCACCCGTGCGCAGTCGGATCCGGCCGCATGCGCGGACGGTTACGGCACACCGGATTTCTCGGCCAGCGCACATTGTGACTATAAGCCGGCGCCGTTCTTCAACGTCCTGGCGGCGTTCTGGATCCAGTTCATGACCCACGACTGGTTCAACCATCTGGAGGAAGGACACAACGCAACAGAGTACATGCCTGTCGGCTGCGTCTCGGAAAAGGTCAATGGAATGGAAACGCCCCTGTCCCCGGAGGATGCGGTTCGACTGGGATGTCGTCCAGCCGACGCCATCGACAAGTCAGTCGTCGCAGACGACACGACTCCGGCCACATTCACCGCAAATAACCGCAAGTACCTGGCCCGAGCGCCGAAGACGTTCCGGAACACGAACACGGCCTGGTGGGACGCGTCACAGATCTACGGCTACCACGAGACTTCTCAGTTGCGCGTCAAGCGGGATTCGAGCGACCGGGCGCGCCTGCAGATGCTCCCGATCGACGGCCGCCGCATGGCAGGCGACGGACAGGGCTACCTTCCGCTCCTGACCGACTCGGATCCCAAACTACCGGACTGGGCGGGACAGGAATCCGCAGCGTTCCCGGACAACTGGACGATCGGGATGAGTTTTTTCCACAATGTCTTCTCGCGCGAGCACAACCAGTTCGTGGATGAGTTCCGGCGCCGGGCCGCGGCGACCCCCCGAGCCGACTCGGGCCTGAGAGATCCTGCCAGTCCCGGCCGGGTCATCCGCTACGCCGATGTCACGCCGGACGAACTCTTCGCCGCAGCGCGCCTGGTGGTCTCGGCCGAAATCGCAAAGATCCATACCATCGAGTGGACGCCGCAGCTCCTCTACGACGAGCCGTTGTTCAAGGCCATGAATGGGAACTGGAACGGCCTGATTGGACCCGGCCCCAGAATCCTGCCAGACGCCTTGCGCAAGAAACTTGAGGAGCTCCGTCAGGCACCCACAGCCCGCAAAGCCAACGGCCTGTATTCCGCCCTGGCGTCAGGGCCAGGGATTGTGGGGATTGGAAGCACCAAGCCGGGGTGGAGTGAGGCAAGTC
>JAYVYV010000306.1:0-8990 GCA_043783985.1 Acidobacteriota bacterium
CGCGGGCATGAATCTGATTGTCGTCACCGCCGGCAACTACAAGGTGAAGGCGACCGACGACTTCGGCGGGGGCGCCGTGGAACCGTCGGCGGCGCTCAGATCGACAGAGCGGCCGGAAGACGTGAACCGCCGAGATCGCCGAGATCGCGGAGCAGCACCTATTTTATTCTCTGCGCACTCTGCGACCTCTGCGGTTAAACGGGTCTTCTCGTTCATGTCGCCGAGGCTGCTCGCGCATCCCGAAGACGATCCGATGGAGAAACACGATCACCCGACGGCGCGCCAGCGCCTGGGCGACAGCGAGGCGGGACTCGGCTCCGCCGCCACGCTCACCGCTGCGGACGCCGACGCGATCCGCCGCATCCGCGGCGTGCAGTACGTGGCCGAAGGGCTGCATCAGAACGTGCACGTCAAAGCCGGCGACACACGATGGTTCACACGGCTGCACGGCACGGACCTGCAGTTGCCGCTGATTCGCCGCGCCTGGACGTTCCGCAGCGGGCGGTTCTTCAACGCCGGCGAGCAGTCGCGGGCGGAACACGTGGTCGTGCTCGGCAGCGTGGCCGCTCAGAAGATATTCGGACCGGGAACGGACGACAACCCCGTCGGCCGCGACGTCATGATCTGGAATCAGCCGTTCCGCGTCGTCGGCGTGGTGACGACCACGAGCTGGGTCGTGGCGCCGGCGCCGGGCGACGACCAGTTCGACGCGGTGTACATCCCCTTCAACACCGTCCATCGCCTGCTGAACCTGGCCAAGCTGAACGACATCACGATCACCGCCGCGTCCACCGGCGACGTGTCGCGGATTATGAGCGAGGTCACGACGCTCCTGCGCGCCCGTCACCAGATCGGCGACACCCGTGCGGACGATTTCGCCGTCACGACACAGGCGCGCCAGGCGCTCGCCAGAGGCGGAATGCGTCCCGACGTCGCACGCGCCGTCGTCGGCAACGTGACCGGGCTGGAGAAGGTGACGCTTGAGCAGCTCGGGAAAACGCTGGATCGCGCCACCCGGACGATGACCGCGTTGCTCGCCGGCATCGCCGCGGTGTCGCTGCTGGTCGGCGGCATCGGGATCATGAACATCATGCTGCTGTCGGTGACCGAGCGGACGCGCGAAATCGGCATCCGCCGCGCGGTCGGCGCCCGCGCGCGCGACGTCCGTTCGCAGTTCGTGCTCGAAGCCGTCGCCTTGAGCCTGGCCGGCGGCATCATCGGCGTGATCGTCGGCCTGGCTGCGGCGCGGGGCCTGGCGCAGTACCTGCACTGGTCGACCAGCATCTCGCCCGTGGCGGTGCTCCTGTCGGTCGGCGTCGCCGCGGCCATCGGCATCTTCTTCGGCTGGTACCCCGCCAAACAGGCGGCGCGTCTCGACCCCATCCAGTCTCTCCGGTACGAGTAGTCGGGATGGTCAAGGGAACGCAAAGCTCGCCAAGAACACACAGAACGCCTTGCTCTGCCGCCTTCGCGGCCTCTGCGTTCGACCTCCGGGCGACGGACACCGCCCTGCGACGGTAGCGCATGCTGCTCACGAGCATCCGCCTCGCGATTCGGGGGCTCAATCGCCACAAGCTGCGGACCATCCTGACGATGCTCGGGATGATCATCGGGGTGGCTGCCGTGATGACGATGGTGGCGCTCGGCAACGGTGCGCAGCAGAGCGTGGAGCAGGATGTCCGCGCCGCGGGGACCGGTTTGATTCACGTCAACGCGGGGAACTACACGCGCGGCGGTGAAGAATCGCGGATCGCGACCGGCCTCGGGTCGTCGACGACGTTGACGCCGGCCGACGCCGACGCGATCGGCAAGAGCGTGGCCGGCATCAAGAGCTACGCGGCCGGCGTGAAGTTGCGCGGATGGATCGCGTCCGGCGCGCGCCGGTTTTACGGCCAGGTGCTCGGCACCGATGTGCCGTTTGCCTCGATGTTCGGCTGGCGGTTCGACGAGGGACGCCTGTTCACGGCGGCCGACGTCGCCTCGCGGCGTCCTGTGGCGGTGCTCGGACGCACGACGCGCGATCAGATATTCGGCGCCGGCGCCAGGGCCGTCGGACAGGCCGTCACCATTCACGGCCGGTCGTTCCTCGTCGTCGGCGTGACCGACGCGGCCGATCCCGATCAGATCGAGATGGCATTCGTGCCGTATACCGCGCTGCAGGATGCGCTCGGCGTGACGTATCTGCACACCATCACGATCGAAGCGGCGCAAGCGGGCGAGGCGTCGCGCATCGCCGCCGACGCCGCGGCCCTCCTGCGGTCACGGCATGCGGCGCACATCAACACGGCCGTGGCGACGCTGCGGCAGGGCGGCGTGACGGGCAACCAGATGCCGCAGAGCGGCGCGGGCGGCCTCCCCGACGACTTCACGGTCAGGACGCAGTCGTCCGAGGCGTTGACGAAAGGACTGTACACCTCGGTGGCGGCGTTCATCCTGGCGAACATGCCGAAGGTCGACGAGGTGAACCTCGCCGAGATGAACGCGACGCTGCAGCGCGCGAGCACGACGATGACGGCGCTGCTGGCCGGCATCGCGGCGATCTCGCTCGTGGTCGGCGGCGTGGGCATCATGAACATCATGCTCGTGGCGGTCAAAGAGCGCACGCGCGAGATCGGCGTCCGGCGCGCGGTCGGCGCGCGCCGGCGCGACGTCCTGCTGCAATTTCTCGCCGAAGCGCTGACGTTGAGCGCCGTCGGCGGCGCGATCGGCATCGCGCTGGGATTCGCGACGTCGTTCGGGTTGACGCTGCTGCTCGACTGGCCGACGCGCATGACGGCGTCGGCCGTCGGGCTCGCGTTCGGCATCTCCGCCGCCATCGGCATCTTCTTCGGTTTCTATCCGGCGCGCCGCGCCGCGAGGCTCGATCCGATCGATGCGCTGCGCTCCGAATAGACGGCGCCGGCGCCCGCCGGTGGCCTGCGCGATCGCGGCCTGCGTATGCCTGGTGTCCTGCAGGCAGGCGCCCGCGTCCGCCCCGCCCGTGGAAGTGGTTGCGACGGCCACGCCGGCGCAGGGGGCATCGGCCCTGCCGCACGGCGATCACAGCCCGCATCACGGCGGCGTCGTATTGATGAAAGGCGACCTGCACTACGAGGTGGTGCTCGATCCCGCGGGTCGCGCGCATCGCGTGTACTTCACCGACGCGGCCCGGGAAGAGCTGCCGGCGTCGGTGGCCTCGACTGTCACGCTGACGCTTCGACGCCCGTCGCCGTCCGGCGAAATTGTCGCGACTCAGAAACCCGACGAAATTGTCGCGATGCAGATCGACGAGGCGGGCGAGAGCTGGATCGGGAGCGGCCAGAGGGTCGACAACCCGGCCCTGACGACGGTGCGAGTGGCCTTTTCCATCAAGAGCGAGCCGTACTGGATCGACATCCCTTTCAGTGCTCCAGCCGCAGCCCAACGATGATTTCATCGCCCGGGCCGTGCATGGCGGAGGCGTGTGCCGATCCCAAAAATTGGGCGCGCCCGGATCCGGACCATTCGGCCGACAAGAAATCTCAAAACCCCGATTGCATCTGACGTTCCTCCGGTGTAGCGTGTCGCCATCGTAGTAAATGGGACAAGGAGCGACCATGAGGCGACTGCAGATCCTTTCGGTAGTGGTGGGGATCATCGCGTTGACCGCCGGGGCGGTCTTCGCGCAATCGGTCGGTGCGACGACCGGCGCGATCAATGGCAAGGTGTCGGACGCGAGCGGCGGGGTCATGCCCGGCGTGACCGTGACCATCTCCAGTCCCGCCATGCAGGGGGTCCGGTCGACGGTGACCAACGAGGAAGGGTCGTACCGCTTCCCGGCCATTCCTCCCGGAGACTACAAGATCACCTACGAGCTCGCCGGGTTCGCGACCGTGACCCGCGAGGCCATTCACGTCGGCCTGGGATTCACCGCATCGGTGAACGTCGATCTCAAGGTCGCGTCGCTCACCGAGTCGGTCACGGTGACCGGTCAGTCACCGGTCGTGGACGTCACGTCCACGAGAACGGCGACGAACTTCGACGCGAAAGAACTGGCTGCCCTGCCGAGCGCGCGCGATTTCTGGGCGATTCTCGCCGCCGCGCCGGCCGTGCAGATGCAGCGCATCGACGTCGGCGGCAGCGCGGCGGGCACGCAGACGGGCTATTCCACCTACGATACGAAGTCCGATCAGCACCGCCCCATGGTCGAGGGCATCGTCAACACGGAAGGCACGAACGCCGCCGGCTTCTACTACGACTACGGATCGTTCGACGAAGTGTCGGTGGCGACCGGCACCAACACCGCCGAGATGCCGTGGCCGGGGGTGATGACGCAGTTCATCGCGAAGTCGGGCGGGAACACGTATCACGGCAAGATCTACGCGGACTATGAAGCCGAGCGCATCCAGTCGCGCAACATCGACGCGGCGCAGATCGCGCTCGGGCTCAAGGCGGGTGGCGGCCTCGTGCCCTCCGATTTGAATCGTCTCCACAAATATTACGACCTCAATGGAGACGTGGGTGGTTACCTGAAACCCGACAAGCTCTGGTGGTACGGCTCGCTGCGCAAGCAGGACGCTGAATCGCTGCTGCCGAATTTTCCGGTCCAGCCGTTCGTGACGCAGTTGAAAAACGTGTCGGGGAAGGTGACCTACGCGGTCAACACGAACAACAAACTGATTGCGTACGCGACGTGGGGCCAGAAGGCCCAACCGAACCGGCTCGATACCTTCCTCGTCGGCGCGACCGCGGCCATCCACCCGAGCGCCGACTCGACGTGGAACCAGGCGTACTGGGCCCACACCTACAAAGGCGAGTGGGACCGCGTGATCAACGATCGGGCCTTCGTCGAAATCCGCGGCGGGCAGTTCCACTACAAGTGGCCGAACACCCGCTACACGAACGCTCCGGCCTACGCGGATCTCAGCACGAACATCGTCAGCGGCGGGAACCGCGACGGCTGGTTCAACATCCCGACGCGGAACCAGGTGCTCGGCTCGTTCAGTTATTTCAAGGATGGATGGGCAGGCAGCCACAATTTCAAGATCGGCGGCGAAGTATTTGACGAGCGCTTCGACTACCTGCGCGGACAGAACGGCCTCGGGTATGTACCCGGCAACGTCCTGCACATTCTGCGCAACGGCGCACCCTCGGAGGTGCTGCTGTTCCTGTCGCCGACCGCTTCGCTCAACGGATTGCGAACCACGGGCCTGTATCTCGCGGACACATGGCGGACCGGGTCGCGGCTCACCTTGTCGCTCGGCGCGCGGTACGATCGATACCGGTCATACCTCCCAGCGCAAACAGGTCCGCCGGTCGGTCCATTGAACCCGACACAGACCTCCTTCGACGCCGTCGACAACCTGCTGACGTGGAACCTGCCGGCGCCGCGCGTCGGCTTCACCTACGACCTCCGGGGCAACGGTAAAACCATCCTGAAGGGGAACGCCGCGCTGTACTGGTGGAACCCGGGCACGGGCTCGGTCGACGAGCAGGTGAACCCGAACGCGGTCGACTGGAACCGGCGGTACAACTGGAACGATCTCAATGGTGATCGGGTATGGCAGGCCGGCGAACAGGTCGGTGCGCCAACCGCGCTGTCCGGCGGCGTGGGCAGCACGCTCCTCGATGCGAACCTGAAGGATCAGCGCACGCGTGAGCTCGCCGGATGGATCGAGCACGAGCTCAGGCCGAACTTCGGCATCCACGCCGGCGTCGTGTGGCGGCGCATCGATCAGCTGACGCAACAGGACAACGCCAACCGGCCGTTCAGCGCGTTCAACGTGCCGATCTTCATCCGCGACCCTGGTCCCGACGGCGTGCTGGGCAACGCGGACGATGGCGCGTCAATTCCGGGGTTCAACCTGAACCCGGCGAATGTCGGGCTGCCGGTCGTCAACATCCTCCACAACACGCCGGGCCAGGACGATTTCTACAACCTCGAGCTCAGCGCGAGCAGACGCCAGAGCGGCAAGTGGTCGCTGTCTGGTTCGTACGCGTATCGCTGGAACCGGGACAACGCCAACGGCTACTTCGGGCAGAACCTGCGCGTGCGGCAGGACGCGGCGAACCCGAACGACATGATCAACACCAACAATGGCCGCTACGATTACGGCACCTGGTCGGCGAAAGCACACGGCACGTATCAGGCACCGTGGAACGTGCTGATCACGCCGGCGCTGCGCCTGCAGGCCGGTCAACCGTACGGCCGCACGTTCTCGGCGGCGGCCGCCAACGGGATCAATTACGGCTCGCAGCGCATCTTGACGGAGCCGATCAGCACGCGCCGTCAGGACAACATCATCCTGGCGGACATCCGCGTCGAGAAAGTCGTCAAGCTGGGCAAAGGCCAGTCCATCTCGCTCTTCGGCGACGGCTACAACCTGACGAACTCCAACGCGGCGTCGAATATCACGTGGAGCTCGGGTTCGACGTTCCTGTTGCCTGTGACGATTATCGGACCGCGACTCGCGCGCTTCGGCATGAAGTTCGACTGGTAGATCATCTCGAGGGGGCTGGAGGCGATCCTCCAGCCCCTGGCCTCGAGGTCGCTGCGTTTCCGTGCCTTCACCGCAACGTCGTCCCTCTCCCTCCCACCCGGTTGCCTCGAGACCCGTTCACACCCGCTCCGCACTGGGCGTCGCCCTGGCCGGGGTCGTTCTCGCGGGAGGGCTCGCCTTGTTTTTCTTCTCGCGCGGGGCGGGCCCCTCTCTACCGCGCGTGGAGAGCCTCGGAACGACTGCGCCCGAGGTGGCGGATGCGGCACGTCAAGCGCTCGACAGCCTTGCCCGCGATCCACGCGACGCGGCGCGATGGGGCCGTTTCGGCATGGTCTGTGAGGCCAACGGCATCGTCGGCGCAGCCGGCGACGCGTACGCCGCCGCGACGTCGCTCCAGGGTTCGGATGCGAAATGGTGGTATCGCCTGGCGTTCGTGCAGGCGCGTACGGGCGGCCTCGACGACGCGATCGCCAACGTGCGCCGCGCGATCGAGTTGAATCCGACGTACGCGCCGGCTCACCTTCGCCTCGGGCTGTGGCTGCTCGATCGGGGCGACACTGACGGCGCTGAGCGCGCGTTCACCAGAGCGGGCGAGATCGACCCGAGCGATGTGTCCTCGGCGGTGGGGCTCGCGCGCGTGTATCTCCAGCGGCTGCAGAATCAGCAGGCCGTCGACGTCCTCGAGCGCGCGCTGGCGAAGCGCTCCGGCGATCGGTACGCCATGCAGCTGCTGGGCACGGCGTATCGCCGCCTCGGCCGCGTCGACGAGGCCGAGTACGCGCTGGCCGCCGGCCTGACGGGCGAGCCGGCGTGGGCGGATCCATGGACCGACGAGATGCTCCAATACCGCCGCGGCTTCGCGGTGCGCCTCAAAGACGCGACGCAATACTTCGTGGCCGGGCAGATGGCGCAAGCGATCGCGCTGTTGCAGCAGTTGCGTCAGGAGAAGCCAGACGACATCGCGCTCCTCAATCATCTCGGCGAGGTGTATGTCGCGGCGGGACGAACCGGCGAGGGCGTGGCGATTCTCCAACAGGTCGTTGCCAGGGATCCGCAGCGGTTCGAGGCGTACGTGAATCTGGCATCCGGGTATCTGAATCAACACGATCTCGAACGCGCCGACGCCGCCGTCGATCGGGCGATTGCGATCAATCCCTCGCTGGGTCGCGCGCACGAAACCAAAGGGCTGATTCTCTGGCGGCGCGGCGACGAGCGAGCCGCCCTCGATGCGTTGCGCGCGGCCGTCCACTTCGATCCGCGCAATGTCCGGGCGTACGTGTGGACGGGGATGGTGCAGATGAACCTTGACAGGCCGACGGACGCGATCGAGAGCTTCGCTCGCGCCACGCGGCTCGATCCGACCCGGGTGGAGGCCTGGGTCGGCATCGCGGACGCGTCGATGGTATTGGGCGCGTGGGACCGCGCGGCTGCCGCGCTGCAGCACGCGGCGCAGCTCGATCCCGACCAGCCCGCGGTGAAGGCGGCGGCCGACCGGCTGCGGACCCGGAGACGATGACGGCCCGTCGTGGCGCCGTCGCATTGCTGTCGTGTGCGCTTGGCGCGCTTGGAGCGGGCTGCAACCGCGCGCCGGCCGCGACGCGGCAGGCCGATGCGTCGGTGTCCGCGCAGCCATGGTTCGAAGACATCGCCGAACGCGCCGGCATCCGCTTCGTTCATCAATCGGGTCATCGCGCGAAGTTCTACCTTCCGGAGATCATGGGCAGCGGCGCGGCGCTGTTCGACATGGACAACGACGGCTACCTGGATCTGTATCTCGTGCAGAGCGGCGATCTGTTCGCGCCGGGCGACAAGAAGTCCGGCAATCGGCTGTATCGCAACCGCGGGAACGGCACATTCGACGACGTGACGTCGGGCAGCGGCGCCGACGTGTCCGGCTACGGCATGGGCGTCGCCTCGGGCGACTTCGACAACGACGGCAACGTCGACCTGTACGTCACGAACGTCGGCGCCAACGCGCTCTTGAAGGGCGACGGCCGCGGCCACTTCACCGACGTGACGGCCCACGCCGGCGTGGCGAGCTCGGGGTGGAGCACGAGCGCCGCGTTTCTGGACTACGACGGCGACGGATCTCTCGATCTGTTCGTCGTCCACTACCTGAACTGGCAGCCGGCCGCCGAAGTCGAGTGCTACAGCCTGACCGGCGTCCCCGACTATTGCAGCCCGAAGACCTACGACCTGCCGTCGTCCGCGACGCTGTATCACAACAACGGCAACGGCACGTTCACCGACGTCACCGCCAAGGGCGCAGTGGCCGACGAAGGCGGATGGTCCACCAGCGCGGGATTTTTTGATTACGACAAAGACGGTTGGCTCGACCTGGTGGTGACGAACTACATCGAGTGGTCGCCGAAGAATAATCTCTGGTGCGGAGAGCGGCGGCCCGGCTACCGCTCGTACTGTCATCCTGGAAATTACAAAGGACAGAAGACCAAGCTTTACCACAACAATCACAACGGAACGTTCACCGACGTAAGCGATGCGTCTGGAGTCGGCAAGCCCGAATCGAAGGGC
>JAYVYV010000307.1:0-25978 GCA_043783985.1 Acidobacteriota bacterium
CGGCCGCGGGCGCCGCGAGCCGCCGGCTCAGGAGATCGCGATCCCGCGCGACGGACAGGAAGTGCACCTGGCCGTCGCCGCGACGGCGCTCGTCGGCGAGACGGGCGTCCCTGAAGGCGCCGTGCTCGTGCTCGACGACGTGACGCCGCTCATTCGCGCGCAGAAAGTGGCGGCCTGGCGCGAGGTCGCGCGCCGGCTGGCGCACGAGATCAAGAATCCGCTGACACCGATTCAGCTGTCGGCCGAACGCCTGGGCCGCCATTTCGCCGGCGCGCCGCCGGAGGTCAAGGCGCTCGTCGACGAGTGCACGCAGACGATCGTCGGCGAGGTGGAATCGCTCAAGGGGCTGGTCGACGAATTCTCGCAATTTGCGCGCATGCCGTCGCCGCGGACCGTGCCGACCGATCTCGCGCAGCTGATCACCGACACGGTCGCGCTCTACAACGGCATCTTCACCGACGTGCGGATCGACCAGCGCTTCGCGCCGGGCATTCCGCTGGTCCGGCTCGATCCCGAGCAGATCCGCCGCGTCATGATCAACCTCATGGACAACGCCATCGAGGCGATGGAGCGCCGCGGGCACATCGTCGTGGAGACGCAGCTCGACGCGGCCAACAGTGTCGTGCGCGTCATCGTGGGCGACGACGGTCCAGGCATCCCGGCGAGCGAGCGCGAGAAGCTCTTCCTGCCGTACTACTCGACCAAGCGGAGGGGGAGCGGCCTCGGCCTCGCGATCGTGCGGCGCATCATCGCGGAGCACGGCGGCAGCATCGAGGTCGGCGATAACACACCGCGCGGCACACGGTTTACAATCGAGTTGCCGTGTTGACTAGCCGGACGTTCGACGTTCGCCGTTCGGGCGCCTTCGGCGCTCGTTCGCCGTTCGACGGCCGAATCGCGAACCGCGACCGCCGAACCACGAACCACGAACGCCGAACCACGAACCGCGACCGCCGAACCACGAACCGCGACCGCCGAACCACGAACCGCGACCGCCGAACCACGAACCACGAACGCCGAACCACGAACCGCGAACGACGAACCACGAACCACGAACGACGAACGTTCCTGTGAAGCCAACCATCCTGATCGTCGACGACGAGCCGGGCGTGCGGACCTCGCTCGGCGGCGTGCTGCGCGACGAAGGCTACAGCGTCGACGCCGTGCCGAGCGGAGAAGACTGCCTCGAGCGCGTCACCCGCACCGCCTTCGACCTGATCGTCCTCGACGTCTGGCTGCCCGGACTGGACGGGCTGGCGACGCTCGCGCGCCTGCGGGAGCGGCAGGTGGATGCGCAGGTCGTTCTGATCTCCGGCCACGGCAACATCGAGTCGGCGGTCCGCGCGATCAAGATGGGCGCGTTCGACTTCGTCGAGAAACCGCTGTCGCTCGAAAAAACGGTCCTCGTCGTCCGCAACGCGCTGCATCAGCGGCGCCTCGAGGCCGAAAACCGCGCGCTGCGCGCCCGCGTGGATCGGCATCAGACGATGATTGGCGAGAGCTACGCCATGCGGCAGCTCCGCGAGCAGGTGGCGATGGCCGCCCCGACCAACGGCCGCGTGCTCATCTACGGCGAAAACGGCACGGGCAAGGAGCTCGTCGCGCGGACGGTCCACGGCCTCAGCCGCCGGCGGGCGGCGGCGTTTGTCGAGCTCAACTGCGCGGCCATTCCCGAGGAGCTGATCGAGAGCGAGCTGTTCGGCCACGTTCGGGGCGCGTTCACGGGCGCGGTGGCGGACCGCCGCGGCAAGTTCGAGGCTGCAGACGGCGGCACCATCTTCCTCGACGAGATCGCCGACATGAGCCTGAAGACCCAGGCCAAGGTGCTGCGCGTGCTCCAGGAGCAGACGATGGAAGCGGTGGGCGGGTCGGCGCGGATCAAGGTCGATGCGCGCGTCCTCGCCGCGACGAACAAGGACCTGCAGGCGGAGATCCGCGCGGGCCGGTTCCGCGAAGATCTGTACTTTCGCCTGAACGTCATCCCGATCTTCGTGCCGCCGTTGCGCGACCGCCAGGAAGATATTCCGCTGCTGGCCGATCACTTCATGGCCGACTTCGCGCGCGAGTACGGCCGCCGCGTGAAGGGGTTCGATGCGGGCGCCCGCTCGGTGCTGCAGCACTACCCGTGGCCCGGGAACGTGCGTGAGCTGCGCAACGTGATCGAACGTCTCATGATCATGGTACCCGGCGACGCCATCTCCGCCGCGCATCTGAGCTTCCTCGATCCGACGGCGCTCGCGCGGCCCGACGCGGCCGAGGCTCCAGGGGAGCGGAAAACGCTGCACGAGGCGCGCGATCAGTTCGAGCGCGGACTGATCCTGCGGACGCTGGCCGAACAGCAGGGGAACATGTCGCGGACGGCGGACGTGCTGGGGGTCGAACGCAGCAACCTGTACCGGAAGATGAAGGCCTTCGGCCTGGCGCTCTCGCGCCGCGTCGAGGGGGAGGAGGAGGCCGTCTGATGGACGCCGCCGCGCGCCGCGCGATCGTCCAGCAGCTCCTCGTCGATCACCAGCTCGACGAGGGCGCGGTCGAGGAGCGGGCCCGCTGCTGCACCTCGGCCGGCTACTGGACGTCGCTCTGTCCCGGGCAGTCGATCGGCGCGCGGGCGACGCCGCTCGAGGAGGTCACGTCGGGACCCGGCGCCTCGTCCGACGCGGCGGGCCACATCCGCGGCGAGGGTTACGGGGCGGTCCCCGTGTTTCTGCCGCAGCCCGTGCTGGCGCGGCTGAACGGCGTGATCGAGGCCGTCAACGCCGCCGGGTGGCCGTCCGTCTTCGCGTGGGTCTTCGACGACTTCTGGTCAGCCGCTCGCACCACCGCCGTGCGATCCGTTGCCCACCTTCGCCGAGCGTCTCACCTCCATCGCCCAAGGGATCGTGCAGTACGGAAAGCACGAGCCGGGCGTGCAGCGATTCCGCCCGCTCGCCGATCGGCTGCTCAGGGGGTCTGTCTAAGTTTGTGCTCGAGTACCTGGTCCGCCTGGAACCCGTCGATCTGCAGATAGAACTGGGCCGCCGACAGCAGTGCCGCTGACGGGACCAGCCCCACGATTTCGCTCTCCAGGATCGCCACGCCGTAGCGATCGGCCTCGCGCTTGACCATTTCGAACACGCGGAAGATGGGGGTCTTCTCGAAATTCGTCAGGTTCATCGATACCTGGACGATGCCGCGATCCTCGAGCGTGATCCCCATTGCCTTCACGAACCGGAAACCGCCGCTGCTGTGGCGGATGGCGGCCGCGATCTTCTTCGCAACGTCCAGGCGATCCGTGGCGAGGTTGATGTTGTAGGCGATGAGCGGCATGCGCGCGCCGATCACCGCGGCGCCCGCGGTCGGGTGCGGCCAGGCCGGACCGAAGTCTGGCGTCCAGCCGGTCGTCGCCATCTTCGACGCCAGCCCCTCGAATTCGCCGCGCCGGATGTCTTCGAGGTTCCTGCGGGCCGGATCGGCCGATGCCTCCTCGTAGAGGTAGACCGGAATCTCGAACCGCGCGGCGACCTCCGCGCCGACCTGCCGTGCGAGCGCCACGCAGTCGGCCATGGTGGCCCCTTCGATCGGCACGAACGGCACCACGTCCACGGCGCCCAGCCTCGGGTGTTCGCCCCTGTGGAGACGGAGATCGATGTCCTCGACCGCGCGCTCGAACAGCGCCAGCACGGCGTTCGCGACACCGCGCGCGTCGCCCACCAGCGTGAACACCGAACGGTTGTGCGACGGATCGGAGGAATGGTCGAGCAGGCGGACGCCCGCGACTTGGCGGATCGCGTCGGCGATGGCCGCGACGATCTCAGGACGACGCCCCTCGCTCACGTTCGGAATGCATTCGATCAGCATACAGACGTCCGATTCTAGCGCTGTACTTCCGGAGATCCCCATGCTATGATTTCCGCGCAGTCAGACCATATGTCCGATCCGCTTCGTACCGATGCCTCTCGCGCTCACGCGGATGTCGTGTCGGGATTGGATCGGGATGCGAAGATCGAACAGCTCCTGCTCGTCGGCCTCGACCACTATTTCGCCGGCCGTTACGAGCTCGCGATCAACGTCTGGACCCGCGCGCTCTTCCTCGATCGCAGCCATGCCAGGGCGCGCGCCTACATCGACCGGGCGCGTAGCGCACTCGCCGAGCGGCAGCGCGAGTCCGAGGAACTGCTGCAGAACGGCGTCGCCGCCTTTCAGCGGGGCGACGGGGACGAAGCGCGCCGTCTCCTGCAGGCGGCCATGGACGGCGGCGCCCCGTCGGAAGAGGCGCTGGCCGTGCTCGATCGCCTGAACCGCTTCGAGACGACCCCCCAGCCGGCGGCGGCTCCGCGAGCGGGTCGCGCGCGGCGCGCACCCGCGCCGCTCGAGTCGAGCACGGCGTCGGGGTCGATCGCCGGCACACTCGGCGTGGCCGCGGTCGCGGCCGTGGTTGTGGCCACAGCCATGGCGATGTTGACGGGCGCGGCGGCGTGGAAGGGCCTGCTCGACTGGCCGTCGATCGTCGCGCTCGCCCGGGTCACCGCGCGATCCGAGCCAGCGTCGGCAGCGATGCCCCCGCCGGTCGCGCGCGACGCGGCGCTGCCGCTGCCACGTCGGGGCGAAACCGCGCTGCTGCGCGCGCGCGCGTTGACCGCCGGCGGCCACCTGCACGACGCGCTCGCCGCCCTCGACGCGGTCCGGCCGACCGATCCCCAGCAGCCCGATGCCGATCGGCTGCGCGCCGACATCCAGCGGCAGTTGCTTGCGTTGACCCCCATGCCATCCGGCGACGCGCCGAATCGCGGGAAAGGTGAGCGGCGCAATCCATGAAGTGTCCCAAATGCGGCTACCTTGGTTTCGAACGCGTCGACCGCTGCCGTAACTGCGGGTATAACTTTTCCCTCACCTCCCCGATCCCTGAGCAGGATTTCACGATTCGGCGTGACAGTGAAACCGCGAATCCACTCGAGGATCTCTCACTGATCGATGCCGCGAGCGACCGGGCTCCGCGACACCCGATGTCGGACGTCGGCACCGATCTGGACCGCGTCTTCGGGGCGCCGGATCCACCGCCCGCTCGGGCCGCGGTCCGGCCGGTGTCCGGGGCCGCCGTGGCGGAACTGCCGCGACAGGTTCCGGCGCCGCGAGAGGAACCGATGCTTTTCGGCCCGCCGATTCCGGACGACGAGCCGTTGATCACGAAGGCGTCGCCGCCCCGTCCGCCCCTGGCGGTCCGCCGCGCGACGCCCGAATCGGCGAAGCTCCGGTCGGAGCCGCAATTCCGGACGCCCACCTTCGACCTCGCGCTCGACGTCGCGGATCCGTCACCCGCGGCGATCGTCCTGCCGGAAGACCGTGTGATCTCCGACGCGTGGGACAGGGGCGAACGCCAGGATGCCGGTGTCGGGGCGCGGTTCCTCGCGGTCCTGGTCGACCTGCTCATCCTCGCCACCATCGACGCCGTCGTCGTCTACTTCACGATGCAGCTCTGCTATCTCACGATCGAGGATCTGGGCATTCTGCCCAAAGGGCCGCTCCTCGCATTCCTGTTCGTGCAGAACGGCGGGTACCTGGTGGCGTTCACCGCCGGCGGACAGACGTTGGGGAAGATGGTGGCCGGGATCCGCGTCGTGCAGTCGGACGCTGAAGGCTCCCTCGACGTCGGCCGCGCGTTCTTGCGCACGCTGATTTGGATCGTGCTCGCCGTACCGGCGGGCCTCGGATTCCTCACCGCGCTCTTCAGCCGCGATCACCGCGGTCTCCACGATCGCTTCGCTGGTACGCGCGTCGTCCGCGCGCCGGCGTGATGCCGCGTCTCGCTCTCGCGATCGCCACGGTGTGTGGCGTGGGATACGCGCCCGTCGCTCCCGGGACGTGGGGGTCGGCGGCGGGGCTCCTCCTCTGGTGGCTGCTCCCCGCGTCTCCCATCGTTCAGGGCATTGCCATTGTCGTCATCTTCGTCGCCGGATCCTGGGGCGGCAGCGTCGCGGAGCGCCATTTCGGCCGTACGGATCCAAGCCAGGTCGTGATCGACGAGGTGATGGGGATGCTGATCACGCTGTTTCTCAACCCGGTCGGCGGGAGGGGCGCGCTCGCGGGCTTCCTGCTCTTTCGCATCTTCGACGTCATCAAGCCCTACCCCGCCAACCGTCTCGAGCAGCTGCACGGCGGCGTCGGCGTGATGGCCGACGACGCGATGGCGGCCGTTTACGCGAATCTTGCTCTGCGCGCCGCCCTCTCCATCGTGGGGCATTGAAATCTGCCGATTCACCGATTATGAAGGCCTGCATCCTGGCGATCGGCAGCGAGATGCTGACGCCATTTCGCGTCGACACCAACTCGCTCTTCATCACCGATCGCCTGAACGCGATAGGGTACGACGTGCGCCTGAAGGCGGTCGTCGCCGACGATGTCGGCGAACTGGCACGCATGATCGGGAGTGCGCTGGCGTGGGCCGATCTCATCGTCATCACCGGCGGGCTCGGCCCGACCGAGGACGACCTGACGCGCGATGCGGTCGCCCGCGTGCTCGCGATCGAGTTGGACGTCGATGAGACCATCGTCGAGCGCCTCCGCGAGCGATTCGCGCGCCGCGGCATGACGATGCCCGAGATCAACCGACGCCAGGCGATGGTGCCGCGCGGTGCGCGCGTGCTCCCCAATCCGAACGGCACGGCGCCAGGTCTGTGGCTCGAGCAGGGCGGCACGGCGCTCCTGCTGCTGCCGGGTCCGCCGCGCGAAATGAAGCCGATGCTGGAAGCCGTGATCGCCGAGCGGCTCGCGCCGGCGACGGAGGGCGGCGGGCTGTTCCGGCGCGTGCTGAAAATCACCGGCCGCGCCGAATCCGACGTCGACGCGCAGGCGTCGCCGGTCTACGGCCAGTGGACGACGCACGCCGTCCCGATCACGACGACGATCCTGGCGGTGCTCGGCCAGATCGAGCTCCACCTGACGGCGCGGGCGTCGAACAAGGCGGACGCGGAGATCGCGCTGGAAGCGGCCGTGCGGGAACTGCAGGACGCGTTGGGTCCGGCGGTCTACAGCGTCGACGGCCGCGGTCTCGAACACGTGGTCGGCGACCTGCTGCGCGAGCACAAGATGACGATCGCCGTCGCCGAGTCGTGCACCGGCGGACTGCTCGCGTCGCGGCTGACCGACGTCCCCGGCAGCTCCGACTACGTGGACCGCGGGGTTGTGTGCTACAGCAACGCCTCGAAGATCGACTTAGCCGGCGTGCCGGAGGCGCTGATGCTGGAGCACGGCGCCGTCAGCGAGCCGGTGGCGAAGGCGATGGCCGAGGGCGTCCGCTCGCGTGCCGGCACGCGCATCGGCATCGGCATCACGGGTATCGCCGGACCCGGCGGCGGCACGCCGGAGAAGCCGGTCGGGACCGTGGCCATCGCCGTCGCCGTGGACGACGAGGTCCGCGTCCGCACGTTTCAATTCTTCGGCGGCCGCGAGATGGTGAAGTTTCAGGCGGCCCAGTCGGCGCTCAATATGACGCGACTCATGGTGCTGCGCCAGCCTGGCGGGCGCGAATGGTCGGAGCGCACGTAGATGAGCGCCGCGGTCATCGCCGCCGGCTACCTGATCGGATCGATTCCGTTCGCGCTCATGGTCGCGCGCCGGCGGGGCGCTGATCCGCGAACGGTGGGCAGCGGCAATCTCGGCGCGGCCAACGTGATGCGCGCGTCAGGCGTGCGCGCAGGGGTGCTGGTGGCACTGCTCGATGTGGCCAAAGGCGCCGCCAGCGTCTGGCTCGCCGCCAGGGTCACCGGCGGCGGAGAAGTGCCGGCGGCGGCCGGGCTCGCCGCGATCATCGGCCACATCTACCCGCTCTGGCTGCGGTTCCGCGGCGGCAAAGGCGTGGCGACCGCGTGCGGTGTGTTTGCGGTGCTCACACCGCCCGCCATTCCCCCCGCGCTCGCGATCTTCGCGGCCGTCGTCTGGCTCACGAAGTACATCTCGCTCGGCTCGGTGGTGGCGTCGATCGCGCTGCCGCCGCTGGCGTACGCGATGGGGCGTCCGGCGCCCGCCGTGATTGCCGCGGCGGCCGCGTCGGCGATCATCGTCTTCACGCACCGATCCAACGTCGTCAGGCTGTGGCTGGGCACGGAGCGGCGCGTGGGGGCGCGCGCGTAATGCGAACCGTCACCGTCCTCGGTGCCGGGAGCTGGGGCACGGCGCTGGCCGTGCACCTGGGGCGCGTCGGACACGACGTCAGGCTCTGGGCGCGCGATCGCGCGCTGGTGGACGAGATGGCCGCGCGCCGCGTGAACGCCGCGTACCTGCCTGACGTGCCGTTTCCCGAGAACGTGTCGGTCGCGCACGGGCTCGCCGACGCGCTCCGCGGCGCCGAGCTGGTCGTGTCGGCGGTGCCGTCGCACGGCTGCCGCGCGGTGATGCAGCGCGCGTCGCCGTCGCTGGCCGCCCACGCCGTCATCGTCAGCGCGACCAAGGGGCTCGAGGCGCGGACGCTCCTGCGGATGTCCGAAGTGATCGCCCAGGAAGCCGGCCCGACGCACCCGGTGGTGGTCCTGTCCGGTCCGAGCTTCGCGATCGAGGTGGCCCGACAGCTGCCAACCGCCATCCTCGCCGCATCGAAGGACGCCGCGGCCATCGGGCTCGTGCAGCACGAATTCCGCGGGCCCTCGTTCCGGCTGTACGGGAGCGACGACGTGGCCGGCGTCGAAATCGGCGCGGCGATGAAGAACATCATCGCGATCGCCGCCGGCGTCGCCGAAGGGTTGGGCCTCGGCCACAACGCGCTGGCCGCGCTGATTACGCGCGGTCTCGCGGAGTTGACGCGCCTCGCGTGCGCTGCAGGAGGCCGGCGCGAGACGCTCGCGGGGTTGAGCGGGCTGGGTGACCTCGTGCTGACGTGCACGGGGAATCTGAGCCGCAACCGGCGCGTCGGCATCGAGCTGGCGCGCGGTCGCGCGTTGCCGGACATCCTCGCCGGGATGAAGATGGTGGCCGAGGGGGTGCTGACGACGGGCGCCGCACTCGCGCTGGGCGAGCGGTACGGCGTCGAGTTGCCCATCACGATGCAGATGTCCGAGGTGCTCGACGGCCGCACCGACGTGCGTACCGCGCTCGAAGCGCTGATGCTCCGCAAGCAGCGTGCGGAAGCGGAGACCGGATAAGCGGATAAGATCGGGTGGATGGGATTCTTCGGCCGCATCCGCGAGGGGCTCTCGCGCACCACCCAACAGATCGTCGACCGCTTCGACGACATCGTCCGTGTCGCCGACGCGCCCGACAGGCGATCGCGCCCGGTCGATGTGGAGACCGTCGAGGCGCTCGAGGAGCTGCTGATTTCGGCCGACATCGGCGTCGCCGCCACCGGCCGCATCATCGCCGCCGTCACGACGCGGCCGCGCAACGGCGCGAGCCTGCGCGACCTCGTCAAGCAGGAGATCCGCACCGTCTTCGCCGCCGTCGATCAGCCGATCGCGATCGCGGCGCGCCCGCACGTGACCTTGATCGTCGGCGTGAACGGCACCGGCAAGACGACCACGGTCGGCAAGCTCGCCAGTCTGCTCAAGAGTCAGGGCCAGGCGCCGCTGATCTGCGCGGCCGACACGTTCCGCGCGGCGGCGGTGGAGCAACTGGAGATCTGGGCGGCGCGGGCGGGCGTCGACATGGTGCGCGCGCGCGAGGGCGCAGATCCCGCGGCGGTCGTCTTCGACGCGATCACCTCGGGCAGGGCCAGGGGACGTGATCCAATTTTGATCGACACGGCCGGCCGGCTCCACACGCGCGTGAACCTGATGAACGAGCTCGACAAGATCAGGCGGATCTCGGCGCGTGAAGTCCCGGGCGCGCCGCACGAAGTACTGCTGGTGCTCGACGCGACCGTGGGCCAGAACGGCGTCGCGCAGGCGCGCGAGTTCATGAGCGTCGCGGGCGTGAACGGCATCGTGCTGACGAAGCTCGATGGCACCGCCAAAGGCGGCGTGGCGGTCGCGATCGCGCACGACTTGAAGCTGCCGATCCGCTACGTCGGGATCGGCGAAGGGATCGACGACCTCGTGCCGTTTTCGGCCGACGAGTACGTGGACGGCCTGTTCGAAGAGAAATGGTAGAGCGCGATTACATGGAACGCGCGCTGTTTCACGCCGCCCGCGGCGCCGGACGCACCAGTCCCAACCCCCTCGTGGGCGCCGTCGTCGTGTCGACGGACGGCGTGGTCGTGGGGCAGGGGTTCCACCAGCGCGCCGGCGAGGCGCACGCCGAAGTGCATGCGCTGGCCGAGGCTGGAGCACGCGCGCGGGGCGCGACGTTGTATTGCACGCTCGAACCATGCTGCCACCAGGGCCGCACCGGCCCGTGCGTCAGCCGGATCGTCGACGCCGGCGTCGCGCGCGTGGTCGCTGCCGTCGAGGATCCCAACCCCGCGGTCCGCGGCCGCGGCTTCGTCTTCCTTCGCGAGCGCGGCGTCACCGTCGACGTCGGCCTCGGTGCCGAGGACGCGGTCACGATGAACCAGCCGTTCTTCACGATGATGCGCGAAGGGCGCCCGTTCGTGGTGCTCAAGGCGGCGACCAGCATCGACGGACGGATTGCCGAAGCACGCGGCCGGCGGACGCTGCTGACGTCGGCGGCCGCCAATCGTCACGCCCATCGCGTGCGCGCGGAGGTGGACGCGATCGGTGTCGGCAGCGGCACGATCCTGGCCGATGACCCCGCGTTGACGGCGCGGGGCGTGTACCGCGACCGCCCCCTGGCGCGCGTCATTTTCGACCGCCGCCTGAAGACGCCGCCGCGCGCGCGCGTGCTCTCGACACCCGACGCCGGGCCTGTCATCATCGTGACCATGGCCGCGTCGGCTGCGCGCGCGACCCTGCGCGCGCCGCTCGAGGCGCGCGGCGCCCAGATCGAGGTGGCCGCCGACGGCACGCTCCGCGCCGCGCTCCAGCGCCTCGCCGGGCGCCAGATCGAGTCACTCCTCCTGGAAGGGGGCGCGGCGGTGCATGCGGCCGCGTGGGACGAGGGGCTGGTGGACTACGTGCGGCTGTACGTCACGCCGCACGTCCTCGGCGCGAAGGGAGTGCCGCTTCTGGCCGGCCGGTCGTTTTCGTCTGTGGATCTGCGCGATCGGCGCGTCGCGCCGCTCGGGCCTGATGTGCTGATTGAGGGTTATGTTCACGGGACTCGTTGAAGGCGTGGGGGAGCTGATCGAACGCAAGCCGACCAGTGGAGGGTTCCGTCTGCGCATCGGCTCGGCGCTCGCGCCGGAGCTGGAGCCGGGGGACAGCCTCGCCGTCAACGGCGTGTGCCTCACGGTGATCCTGGCGGAGCGGGACGAGATTCACGCCGATGTCGGCCCCGAAACCGTTCGGGTCACCACGCTGGGCGCGATCGCGCCCGGGAGCGCGTTGAACCTCGAGCGCCCCCTGCGCGCGGACCAGCGCTTCGGCGGCCACTTCGTGCAGGGACACGTGGATGCGATCGGCCACGTCGAGGAGTTGCGCCAGGAGGCCGAGTTCCACTGGCTCACCGTGACCTTTCCGTCCGCCCTCGCGCCGCTCATCGTTCACAAAGGATCGATCGCGGTGGACGGGATCAGCCTGACGGTCGCCGGGCTCGGCGCCGATCGCTTCGACATCATGGTCGTGCCGTTCACGATGCAGCACACGAATCTGAGCCGTCTCAATATTCGCGACCGTGTGAACCTCGAATGCGACATGGTCGGCAAGTACGTGGTCCGCGCCGCGGAACTGGCGGGCTTGACGTTCGGCGGCCCGCGCCCGGGAGAGAGCACACATTGAAGAAGAGAACCGCGAAAAGCGCAGGGTCCAGGGGGCACGGCACACCCGCGCTCGCGCTCGCCCCGAAGAAGTCGCACTCCCCGTTCGCCCGAATCCCGGACGCAATCGAGGCGGTCCGCGACGGCCGCATGATCATCATCGTCGACGATGAGGACCGGGAGAACGAGGGCGATCTGATGATCGCGGCCGAGAAGGCGACGCCCGACGCGATCAATTTCATGGCGCGGTACGGCCGCGGCCTCATCTGCCTGTCGATGACGCCCGAGCGGCTCGACGAGCTCGACATCCCGCTCATGGTGAGCCAGAACAGCTCGAAGTTCGACACGGCGTTCTGCGTGCCGATCGAGGCGCGGCATGGAACCAGCACCGGCATTTCCGCCGCCGATCGCGCGGCGACGGTCCTGACCGCGATCGATCCGGCGACCAGGCCCGCGGATTTGCTGCGGCCGGGCCACATGTTTCCCCTGCGGTCGCGCACGGGCGGGGTCCTGGTCCGGACCGGACAGACCGAAGCGTCGGTCGACATCGCCCGGATCGCCGGGCTGTACCCGGCAGGCGTGATCTGCGAAATCATGAACGAGGACGGCACGATGGCGCGCGTGCCGCAGCTGGCGAAAGTCGCGAAACGGCACGGCATCCTGATGGTCACGGTCGCCGATCTCATCAAGTACCGGATGAGCACCGAATCGCTCGTCAAACGCGTGGCGTGCGCGAAGATGCCGACCGACTACGGCGAGTTCCGCGTGCACGCGTTCGAGAACCACGTGGACCACCAGACGCACGTCGCCTTCGTGCGCGGCGAGATCGGCGACGGCAAGGACGTGCTGGTCCGCGTGCACTCGTCCTGCCTCACGGGCGACGCGCTCCACTCCATCCGCTGTGACTGCGGCATGCAGCTCGACGCGGCGATGGAGAAGATCGCCGCCCAGGGTCGAGGCATCCTGCTGTACCTCAACCAGGAAGGGCGCGGCATCGGCCTGGCGAACAAGATCCGCGCGTACGAGCTCCAGGACGAAGGGTTCGACACCGTCGAGGCGAACGAGCGTCTCGGGTTCAAGGCCGATCAACGCGACTACGGCATGGGGGTGCAGATCCTGCGCGAGCTCGGCGTCCGATCGATGCGGTTGCTGAGCAACAACCCGCGAAAGCTCGTCGGCATCGAAGGGTACGGCCTGTCGATCAGCGAGTGGCTGCCGCTCGAAATCCCGGCGCAGGACTCCACCCGGCGGTACCTGAAGACCAAGAAAGAAAAGATGGGTCACAAGCTGTCATCGGTGTAACAGCCAAGTGGGTAAGTGGGTGGGTTCGTAATTGGCGAATGCCCGTGGAATCCCCTCGCCCACTCTCCAGCTCGCCAACTCATCAACGATCGTTTTTGATCCTGTTTGACGGAGTCTGCAACCTGTGCAACGGGTTCGTCCGGTTCGTCATCGCTCGCGATCCGGCCGGTCGCTTTCAGTTCGGCGCCCTGCAGTCCGCCGCCGCGCGGCGCGTCCTCGAGCTGCACGAGATGGCGCACCCGCTGCCCGACGCCGTCGTGCTCGTCGAAGACGGCAGGGTTTTCACCCGTTCCGGCGCCGCGCTGCGGATCGCGCGGCGTCTCACGTTTCCCTGGCCGATCGCGGCCGTGTTTCTCGCGGTCCCGCGCCCGCTGCGCGACTGGATCTACGCGCGCGTGGCTCGCCACCGCTACCGCTGGTTCGGCAGGCGCGACCACTGCATGGTGCCGTCGCGCGAGATGCGCGCGCGATTCATCGACTGACGTTGACACCGCGCAGCCGCGTGGGTACGATAAGAGTTTACGGCAGAACAGGTTAGCAAACGTCATGACGGTCAAAGGTCAACTCCACGCGTGTCGGGATTCGTTGATGGCTGGCATGCGCGCGGCGTCGCGCGGCGCCGCGCCCAACCCGCGTGTCGAACCGCTGCTTCGCGCCTGCCTCGATCTCGTCGAACATCTCGTGCGTCAGTCGCTCGAGGTCACCACGGCCGAAATCGAGACGACGCTTGCGGTTCTCGAGCGGGCGTTTGGCGAACTCGAAGAAGGCGCCGCCGATGGCTCGGCCATGAACCCGGCGTCGGTGGCTCTCAAGAACGCGATCGGCCGGCTGAAGGCGCTTCGCCTCGAGCTCACCGCCCGGTAACGTCCCTGACGGCCGTTTGACAGTGTGCAGCCCGTCCACTACGATAAGGGTTTGCGATAGAGCGGGTTAGCGGCACATGTTCGAGTCCCTTGGCACACGCCTGCAGGACGTTTTCAAGACGCTTCGGGGCGAGTCCCGGCTGACGCCCGAGAACGTCGAAATCGCGCTGCGCGAGATCCGTCTCGCGCTGCTCGAAGCGGACGTCAATTTCAAGGTCGTCAAGGCGTTCGTCGACCGCGTCCGCGACCGCGCGATGGATGCGGTCGCCAACAAGGACGTGCTCCGCGGCGGGCTCGGGCCGTCGCAGGAAGTCGTCAAGATCGTTCGCGACGAGATGGTCGCGCTCTTCGGCAACGCCGAGGGGGGGCTTCAGCCCACGACCGCCCGGCCGCGCGTCATCCTGATGCTTGGCCTGCAGGGCGCGGGCAAGACGACGACCTCGGGCAAGCTGGCAGCGTGGCTGAAGAAGCAGGGCAAGCATCCCCTGCTCGTGTCGACGGACGTCAAGCGTCCCGCCGCCATCCAGCAGCTGACCGTCGTCGGAGAAAAAGCGGGGGTGCGCGTCCACGACCCCGCGGGGTTGATGGATCCGGTGGCGCGCGCAAAGGGCGCCGTGGCCGAGGCGACGACGCTGGGGTTCGACGCGGTGATCGTGGACACCGCGGGGCGGCTGCACATCGACGACGAGTTGATGGCGGAGCTCGTCGCCATCCGCGACGCCACGCAGCCGTCGGATCGGCTCTTCGTTGCCGACGCGATGACCGGGCAGGACGCCATCAAGAGCGCGGGCGAGTTCAACGCGCAGGTCGGCGTCACCGGGGTCGTGCTGACGAAGATGGACGGCGACGCGCGCGGCGGCGCGGCGCTGTCGGTGGTGTCCGTGGTGGGCGTGCCGATTGCGTTCGTCGGCAGCGGCGAGACGCTGACGGATCTCGAGCCGTTCCACCCCGAGCGCGTCGTGTCGCGCGTGCTGGGGATGGGCGACGTGCTCTCCCTGATCGAGCGCGCCGAAGCGGCGATCGACGTCGAGGACGCGGAGAAGCTCGAGCAGAAGCTCCGTTCGAACGAGTTCACGCTCGAGGATTTTCGCGATCAGCTCAAGACCATCAAGAAGATGGGGCCGCTCGAGCAGATCATGGGGATGCTGCCCGGCATGGGCAACCTCAAGGCGCTCGCGGAGAACAAGCCCGACGAGAAGCAAATTTCGCGGATCGAGGCGATCATCAGCTCGATGACGCCGGAAGAGCGGCGCAAACAGCACATCATCAACGGCAGCCGCCGCAAGCGGATCGCGAAGGGCAGCGGCACGTCGGTGGAGGATGTGAATCGTCTGCTGAAGCAGTTCGTGCAGATGCAGAAGATGCTGAAGTCGCTCGGCGGAATGGCCGGGTTGGCCGGGGGCGGCAAGAACGCGCGCCGCTCGGCCATGCAGATGCTGCGCAACCGCGGGTAAACCGCGGTCTCGGAATCGCGCAGCGTAACCGACGTACGGGGACCGAGCTCCGCGCGTCATTTTGGGAGAGTCAGATGGTCGCCATTCGTTTGCGTCGCGCTGGGTCCAAGAAGCGCCCCTTCTTCCGCATCGTCGTCACCGATTCCCGGGCCGCCCGTGACAGCTCGTTCGTCGAAATCCTCGGCCACTACAACCCGCGCACGCGCCCCGCGCTGGTTGACATCCAGCAGGAGCGCGTCGACTACTGGATCAGCAAGGGCGCGCAGCCGTCCGACTCGGTGCGCACGCTGATCAAGCGTCATCTGACGCCGGTGGCGGCCGCGCCGGCCGCAGCGGCGCCCGAGGCCAAATGAGCGCCGACGCCGCGGCGGGCACCGGCGTGCGCGCGGTCGTCGAGGTGCTGGCCAAAGCACTGGCCGATTCACCCGGCGAGGTGCGCGTCACCGAGACGCAGCACGAACAGGTGACGCTGATCGAGCTGTACGTGTCGCCGCGCGACTTCGCGAAGGTCCTCGGTCGATCCGGACGGACGGCGGCCGCGCTGCGGACGCTGGCGGCGACCGCTGGGGAGCGCGACGGGAAACAGGTGACGCTCGAGATACGCGAGGCGCGGTAGGAGATTTCAGAGTTCAGAATTCAGATTTCAGATTCAACCGACAGGAAATCTGAAATCCATCTGAAATCTGAACTCAGAAATCTGAAATCTCATGGACTGGGAAGCGATGGCGCTGGTGGGTCGCATCGCGCGGGCCCACGGCATCCGCGGCCAGGTGATCGTCAACCCGGAGACCGATTTTCCGGACCAGCGGTTTCAGCCGGGCGCCGAGCTCTTCATCGAGCGCGGCGGCCGGGTCGAGGCGTTGACGGTGACCAGCGCGCGGTTTCATCGCGAGCGGCCGGTGATCGGGATCGCCGGCGTCGAGACGATGGACGCCGCCGCGGGACTGGCTGGGCAGGAGCTGCGCGTGCCGGTCGAGCGGCTGACCGTGCTGCCGCCCGACACGTTCTACCGGCATGACCTCGTCGGCTGCCGCGTCGAGACGCGCGACGGCCGCAGCGTCGGCAGCGTCCGCGACGTCGAGGGAACACTGACCGGGAGCCGGCTGGTGGTGGATGGCGAGGGCGGCGAGGTGCTGATCCCGCTGGTCGCGGCGATTTGCACCGAGGTCGATCCGGCGGCGAAACGGATCGTGATCGACCCGCCCGGCGGGCTGATCGAGGTGAACGCGGGCCGGCCGAAGCCGGACGCTCCCGGAGCGTAAGGCCGGCTGGGTTCGGTGGCGGACCGTGAGACCTGCCGTCACGTGGCGGGGTCGTCGGATCGGCGGAATCGGTAGTGTCCGGGATGACTTTTGACATCGTCACGATCTTCCCGGCGATGATCGAGCAGCCGCTGGCGGCCGGCATCGTCGGGCGCGCGATCGAGCGAGGGACGCTGGACGTGAAGGTCCGCGACCTGCGCGACTTCACGACCGACCGGCATCGCGTCGTGGACGATGTGCCGTACGGCGGCGGACCGGGGATGGTGCTGAAGCCGGATCCGATCTTCCGCGCCCTGGACGCCATCGGCGCGGAACGCGGGGCGCCGCTGACCGTCATCATGACGTCGCCGCAGGGAAGGCGCTTCACACAGGCCGAGGCGGAGCGGTTGAGCGGGCTCGACCACATCGTGCTGTTGTGCGGGCGCTACGAAGGGTTCGACGAGCGGGTGCGCGAGCGGGTGACCGAGGAGCTGTCGATCGGCGATTACGTGCTCACCGGCGGCGAACTGCCGGCGCTCGTGGTACTGGACGCGGTGGCCAGGTTCGTGCCGGGCGTGGTGGGAGACGAGCAGTCGGTGGCGCAGGACACGTTCAGCCGCGGGCTGCTGAACCATCCGCAGTACACGCGGCCGCCGGAGATCGGGGTTCGCGGGGTTCGCGGGGTTCTCGAGGTGCTCAGGGTGCCCGAGGTGCTGATGTCGGGCAACCACGCCGAGATCAGGAAGTGGCGCAAGCGCGAGGCGCTGAGCCGGACGCTGGCGCGGCGCCCGGATCTGCTGGACGCGGCGAGTTTGGACGACGAAGACGAGCAGTTGCTGCGAGAGCTTAAAGGAGCGAGTCATGAGCGCGATTGAGATGATCGAAAAGTCGCAGTTGGCCGATCGGCCGGCGATGAAAGCGGGTGATACGGTCAAGGTGCACGTCAAGGTGCGCGAGGGCGACAAAGAGCGCATCCAGGTGTTCGAGGGCGTGGTCATCGGCATGCACCGAGGCGGCACGCGCGCGTCCTTCACGGTGCGCAAGGTGTCGTTCGGCCAGGGCGTCGAGCGCATCTTCCCGCTGCACTCGCCGACAATCTCGAAGGTCGAGATCACGCGCTCGGCCAAGGTCCGGCGCGCGAAGCTCTACTACCTGCGCGATTTGAAGGGCAAGGCGGCGCGCATGAAGGACATTGCGAAATCTTAGGATCTGAGGTTCTGAGAATCTGAGGATCTGGTGATTTGAGGATTTGAGGATTTGAGGATTTGAGGATTTGAGGATTTGAGGATTTGAGAATCTTAAATCTGCGGTCTGAAATCTGAAGTGTCCCGAGTCCCTGCGACGCGCACCCTCGAGAATGCGCTGCGTCGCGTCGGATTCGTGCACATCGCCGGCTGCGACGAGGTCGGGCGCGGCTGTCTGGCCGGGCCCGTCGTCGCCGCCGCGGTGGTGCTCCACCCCGACCGGCATATCCCGGGCGTCTGCGATTCCAAGACGGTGCCTGCGGCGGAACGCGAACGTCTGTACGAACAGATCCGGTGCGACGCGGTCGCCTGGGCCGTGGGCGAGGCCGATCCGTCGGAAATCGACCGCATCAACATCCACCAGGCGTCGCTGCGTGCGATGCAGCGAGCCGTGCTGCAGCTCTCGCCGCTGCCCGATATCGTGTTGGTGGATGCGTTCCGCGTGCCGGATCTTCCGATGGCCCAGCGCGGCGTCGTGCACGGCGACCGGCGCTGCTCAGCCATTGCCGCCGCGTCAATCATCGCGAAGGTGACGCGCGACCGCCAGATGCTCGACCTGCATGACCGCGATCCGCGTTACGGGTTCGACCGCCACAAAGGCTACGCCACCGCCGATCACCTCGAGGCGGTTGCCCGCTTCGGCTATTCATCCGCGCACCGCCGATCGTTCCGCCCTGCCACGCTGTTTGATACGATTGACTGACGACTGTCCAACGTGCCAATTGATCGAGCTGCCACGCTTCGGAATGCCGAGAAGCTGATCCGGCAGGGCAAGCTGCCCGACGCCATCGCGGAGTACGTGCGCCTCGTCGACGATCAGCCGGGCGACTGGAACCTCGCCAACTCGCTCGGCGACCTGTACGCGCGCGCCGGGCAGGTCGACAAGGCGATCGCGCAGTACGGCCAGATCGCCGACAGCCTCAACGATGAGGGCGCCGGCGCGAAGGCTGCCGCCCTGTACAAGAAGATTCTCAAGCTCAAGCCGGATCACGAGCACACGCTCGTCCAGGTGTCGGAGATTCTCGGCAGTCAGGGACGGTACGCCGACGCGCGATTCCACCTGAACACGCTCATCGAGCTGCGCAAGGCGAAAGGCGACACGCGCGGCACCCTGCTGGCGAAAGTCCGGCTGGGCTCGCTGGATCCCGACGACTACGAAGGGCGCCTGACCGCCGCGAGCGCCCGGATCGAGATGGGCGACAAGGGCGGCGCGCTCAATGACCTGAAGGAGATTGCCGGGGAGCTCGCCGACAAAGGCCGCCAACCCGAAGCGATTGAGGTGCTGCGCGAGGCTGCCAAGCTGAACCCCGACGACGATGAGATTCGGGAGAAGCTGCTGGACGTCTACTTTGCCGCCGGCGACTTCACGCGCGCGCGGGAATGCGCCACCACGATCGAGCAGTTCCGGATGCTCGCCGCGGCGCTCGAGGCCGCAGGCAACGCCGACGAGGCGCTCGAAACGCTCCGTCAGGCGGCCGGCGTCAATCCGGGCGACAGCGAGCTCTCCGCACAGCTGGCGCGCGCCTTCATCGCGAAGGGCGATCTGACGGCCGCGGCGGCGTATCTCACCGCCGAAACGGCCGGTGACGACCCCGAGCTGCTGCTCACGGTCGCCGACATTCAGCTGCGCGGCGACAAGTTCGAGGAAGGCGTCGCGATCGTCCGCCGTCTCCTGGAGGCCGACGCCTCGCGCCGCGAGCAGATCGCGCAGCTGGGCTGGAGCGTCGCCGAGCAGGCGCCCGAGGCCGGCTTTCTCATCGTCGAGCTCGCCGCCGACGCCGCGGTCACGGAGGTGGACTGGCCCGGCGCCGCCGCCGTGCTGCAGGAATTCGTCACGCGCGTGCCCAACCACATCCCGGCACTCATGCGGCTGGTCGAGATCTGCGTGGACGGCAGCCTCGAGTCCACGATGTACAGCGCCCAGGCGCAGCTGGCCGACGCCTACATCGAGGGAGGACAGGCGACCGAGGCGCGGTTCATCGCGGAAGATCTCGTGGCGCGCGAGCCGTGGGAAAAAGCGAACATCGAGCGCTTCCGCCGGACCCTGGTCCTGCTCGGCGAGCCGGATCCCGACGGCCTGATCGCGTCGCGGCTGAGCGGCGAATCCCCGTTCATGAGCACCGATCTGTCCGGTGAATCGCTGTTCGACGACGTGCCGCCCGCGCCCGTCCCGGAGCCGGACGAAGCCCAGATGGAGCAGCTGCTTGCCGCCGCGGCCGCCGCCGACGAGCCGGTCAGGAAAACTCCGCTCAAGCCGATACCCAGGCGCGTCGACGAAGATCACCATTTCGCCATGAGCGCGAACGCAATCGATCTCGACAGCATCCTCGGCGATTTCGAGTCGCCCGCGCCGCCGGCTGCCCACGCCTCCACCGACGCCGCCGAAGTGGATCTGAGCATCTCGCTCGACACGATCAAGAAGCCGGCGCCGCCGGCGCGCGCCGCCGGGGACGAGGAACAGGATCTGGACGGCGTCTTCGGCAGCATGCGCACGCAGGCGTCGAAGCGCTCGGGGCTGGACGACGCGGAGAAGGAGTACAAGCGCGGCCTGGCGCTGCGCGCGGCGGGCGACATCGACGGCTGCATTCTGGCGCTGGAGAAGGCGTCCCGCGCCCCGAAGCTGCGGTTCGGCACGTCGTGGCTGATCGCGCGGCTCTACCGCGATCGCGGCATGATGCCGCAGGCGCTCGAGTGGCTCGAACGCGCCTCCCAGGCGCCCGCGCCGACCGTCGACGAGTCGCACCAGCTGCTGTTCGAGCTCGCCGAGGCGCTCGAGACAGTCGGCGAAGTGGCGCGCGCGCTGGCTGTCTGCATGGAGCTACAGTCCGACGCCGGCACGTACCGCGACGTCGATACGCGCATCGATCGCCTGACCCGGGTCCAGACGGGGAGCTGACCGCTGTTCCGCCGGTTTCTCTACGTCGTCTTTTTCGTCCAGGTTGGCCTGCTGCTCGTCGTGATGCCGTGGTGGCCCGCGTTCTGGGAGCACAACTATTTCGTGCTGACCTGGCCGTCGCTGAGGACGCTCCTGTCGAACAACTTCGTGCGGGGTGCGGTCAGCGGGCTCGGGGTCGTCAACCTGTTTGCCGGTTTCGCGGAGCTGGCGTACCTGTTCGGGGCACGTCCGTCGAGCGCCCCAGGGCGTCCCGAGGGTGTCCCAGGGCGCGACCCCGCCGAGGTGGCGCTGCGCGACGACACGCGATGATCTGTCTGGTCACCGATCGGCGGAGGCTCGCCCCTGCGGATGCCGCGCCGGCCGCGGCGCGCGCCTGCCTGGCCGCACAGGTGCGGCAAGCGGTCGCCGCCGGCGTCGACCTGATTCAGGTGCGCGAGCGGGATCTCGAAGCCGGGGCGCTCGCGGCGCTCGTCGCCGACCTGCTGGCCATCACGAACGGTACGCCCACGCGCATCGTCGTCAACGATCGTCTCGACGTCGCCCTGGCCTGCGGCGCCGCCGGCGTCCACCTGCGCGCCGATTCCATCCCGGTCGACGCGGCGCGGCGGATCGCGCCGGCAGGATTTCTGATCGGCCGATCGGTGCATGGCGTGGGCGAGGCGATCGGCATCAGGGGAGCCGACTATCTGATGGCGGGGACGGTGTTTCCGTCCGCGTCAAAGCCGGCGATCGCGCCGCTGCTTGGAATCGAGGGACTGCGGGAGATCGTGAGGGCCGTCGCCGTGCCGGTCCTGGCCATTGGCGGGATCACCGAGGAGCGCATCGCCGAGCTTGCCGGGGCGGGCGCCGCGGGGTGGGCGGCCATCGGCCTGTTCATAGGTTCACACCCTGACGCGGGAGTCGGCGGCGGCCGCGTGGTTGAACTGCGCCAGATTGTGAAAAAGGCGCGTTCGGAGTTTGACAGGCTGAATACCACTCCCTAACATAAGTTGGTCAGCGCGCGTGCATGCTTCCTGAACGAACGTCCAGCGGCCTCGGCCAACTCCTTCGCGACGCTCGCGAGCGTCGCGGCGTCTCGCTCCGCCAGATTGCCAACGCCACGAAGATTTCGGTGGGCGTACTCGAAGCGCTCGAGCGCAACGACATCTCGAAATTGCCTGGCGGCATCTTCGGCCGGGCGTTCGTCCGCTCGTACGCCGTCGAAGTCGGCCTCGATCCCGAAGCGACCATCCAGCTGTTCATCGCGCAGTTCCCCAACGATTCGGTGGTCGCGGGACATCCGACCTCTGATCGGGGGGAGGACAGCGTCGCGGTCGAAAGCGATCGCCAGACCGCGGGCACGTTCCTCTGGCTGGTCGCGATCGCCGTGCCCGTTGCCGCGGGACTGTTGTACTTCGCCACCCTCGACCGCCGCGCGTCAACGGAGTCGGCGCCACCACCGGCCGTCGCCGCGCGAGCGCCCGAACCGCCGCCGGCCGTCGCCGCCGCGCCCCCCGCTACGGCCGCCTCCGCAACGCCGACGCCGACGTCGGGGAGTCAGCTGACGATTGCGATGACGGCGAAGCGCCCGTGCTGGGTCTCGGCGACCGTCGACGGGAAGAAGGCGATCGAACGGCTGCTGCAGGCCGGCGAGCAGCAGACCGTCATCCTCCGCCGCGAGATGGTGCTCACCGCCGGCGACGCGTCCGCGCTCACGCTTCGCTTCAACGGCGCCGACGGGCGGGCGCTCGGCAAGACCGGCGAAGTGGTGACGGCGCGCTTCAACCTCACGAACTACACAGAGTATCTGCAGCCCCGGTAATGGATGCGACGCCGCTCCTGGATTTTTTCAAGCGAGGCGAAGTCGAGCGGGACGTGCGGCTGCACGCCGCACAGGGTACGCTCGCGCCGCGCGCCCACGAACAGCTCGCGATTCTCGTGATGCTCCTCGAGGATCCGGATCGCGAGATCCGCGAAACCGCCGACGAGACGCTGAACAAGATCCCGGTGGAGGCGTTGGAACGGTTTCTGGCGCGGTCCGACGTGCCGGTCGATTTGCGCGAGTTCTTCGGGGACCGCGGCATCTTCCCCGCCGAGATTCCGCCGATCGAGGTCGAGTTCGACGATCCGCTCATCGACGTGGGGGAGGCCGAGGGCGACGAGGACGGCGAACGCGTGTCGGGTACGCAGGAGCTCGCGTCGATGAACTTTCCGCAGCGCCTGCGGGCGGCGATGAAAGGCACACGCGAGCAGCGCGCGATCCTGATCCGCGATCCCAACAAGATGATCTGCGCGTCCGTGCTCAGCAGCCCGAAGGTCAGCATCCCGGAGGTCGAGAGCTTCGCCCGCATGCAGAACGTGTCGGAGGACGTGCTGCGGATCATCGGCGGCAACCGCGGCTGGCTGAAGAGCTACGGCGTCATCCTGGCCCTGACGAAAAATCCGAAGACCCCGTTGTCGCTGTCGATGCAGCTGATGACCCGCCTGTCCACCAAAGATCTCGCCAAGCTGTCGGTGGATCGCAACGTGCCGGAGGCGCTGCGCATTTCATCCCGCAAGAAGGTCGCCTCCAACCAGTCCGGGAAGGACTGACGAGGAAAGGGCTCATGGCTCAGGGCCGACCTTTCTTTTTGCCCTCAGCGCTCGGCGCCGAGCCCTTCTTGTGCCCCGAGCCCTTCTTTTGTTTCCCGCTCCAGTCGCGCCGCATCTGCGCCAGGCCCTCCATGTAGACCGTGGCCCGCTCGCGTTCTTCCTCGGACGCCATCGACTTCAGCAGGTCCAGCGCCTTCTCGAGATCCGCCTGAATCGTCTGCCTCGTCGTCTTGAAATAGAGGCGCCGGATTTCGGCGTGTTTGTCGTCGGCGCTGAGCATGGGGAGCTTCATGATCGCGGTCTCCGGTGCCGTCTCAGGGACGCGCGGCAATCGTCGAACGAGCGCGTATTGAGGACGTCGGCCGGCTGCAGCCAGGCGCGGCGGCCGACCGCCACGCCCCAGCGGAGCGCGCCGAAGCCCCGGTGCGAGTGCGAGTCACTCGAGATCGCCAGCGGCACGCCGCGGTCGCGCGCCAGCCTGGCGTGGACGTCATGAAGATCGAGGCGGTGCGCTGCACTGTTGATCTCGAGCGCCATGCCCACTCGCGCGGCGGCGTCCATCACCGCCTCGATGTCGATCGGGTAGGCCTCGCGCTTGAGCAGCATCCGGCCGGTGGGATGCCCGAGGATGTCGACGTGGGGGTTCTCGATCGCGCGGAGCACGCGGGCGGTCATGTCCGCGCGATCGAGGTTGAAGCCGGAATGCACGGAGGCGACGACGATGTCGAGCGCGGCGAGGCAGTCGTCGGCGAGATCGAGCGAACCGTCAGCCTTGATGTCGCACTCGATGCCGGCGAGCAGCCGGATGCCGAGCCCTTCCGCGTCGACCGCGCGGATGCGTTCCGCGTGCGCCAGGGCCCGCCGCTCGTCCAGGCCGTTGGCCATCGCGAGCGACTGGCTGTGATCGGTGATCGCGATGTACTCGAGCCCCGCCTCGCGCGCCGCCACCGCCATCGTCCGGATGTCGTCCTTGCCGTCGGTCTCGGTGGTGTGCATGTGGAGATCGCCGCGCAGATCGTCCAGGTCGATCAGGCAGGGTAGCGCGCGCGCCGAGGCGGCGTCGAGCTCGCCGCGCATCTCGCGGAGCTCGGGCGGCACCCAATCGAGGCCCAGCGCCGCGTAAATATCCTCTTCGCGCTCGCCGGCGACTCGCCCTTCGTCCGCGATCCGGAACAGGCCGTACTCGTTCAGCTTGAAGCCGAGGCCGATGGCGCGATCGCGCAGCGCGATGTTGTGTGCCTTGGAGCCCGTGAAGTACTGCAGCGCGGCGCCTCGGCTCTCGGCGGCTACGAGCCGCAGGTCGGCCTGGAAGCCGCCCTGGAGAAGGACGCTCGATTTCGTGTCCCCGTGGCCCAGCACGCGTTCGACCAGGGGGTACGCGACGAAGTCGTCCATCAGCGACGCGGGGGCCCCGGTCGCCAGCAGATCGAGGTCGCCGCACGTGTCGCAGCCGCGCCGGAGGCTGCCGACGGCCTCGATCGCCGCGTCCGGTGCGCGCTGCCGCAGGTAATCCTGCAACGCCGCCGACGCGCCGTGGGCGTGCGACAGGAGGTGGCGGCCGGAAAATCTCTTGCGCTCGTCGAGCGCCTTCAGGATCAGCGTCTCCTTTTTGGCGCCCATGCCTTTCAGCGCGCGGATCCGGCCGTCCACGCAGGCCCGCTCGAGATCCGCGAGCGTGCGGACGCCCAGATCGCGATAGAGGGTGGCCACGGTCTTGGGACCGACGCCCTGGAGGCGCAGCAGATCGAGGATCGTCGGCGGGAACTCCGCGACGAGCTCTCGATGAAACGCCGCGTCGCCGGTCTGGGACATCTCGCGGATACGCGCCGCCAGGTCCTTGCCGATGCCGGGGATCTCACGCAGTCCAGGCTCGTCGAGGAGCCCCAGCTCGTGCGGATGGTTGGCGGCGATGTCAGCGCCGTTGCGGTACGCGCGGATCTTGAACGGGTTCTCGCCCTTGATCTCGAGCAGGTCGGCGACCTCTCGCAGCATGCGCGCGATTGCGGCGTTATCCAACGAGCAGGCCTTCGGTCTCGATCCGGTAGTCGAGCAGACGCGCGCCGCCGCTCCCCAGCGCCTCGACGATCGCCGCCCGCGCGCCCGGCGGCCCGTAGCAGAAGAGGCAGCCGCCGCCGCCGGCGCCGCACACTTTGGCGGCCGTCGCCCCCGCCGCCTTCGCGCGGCTGATCAGATCGTCGATCGTCGGCGTGGTGACGCCGGGCGCCAGGCGCTTGCGGTTCTCCCACTCGATCGCGATCTGCCGGCCGACCTCGTCGAAGTCGCCGCGATCGAGCGCCGCGCGCATCGCCACGGCCGTGTCGCGGATCCGCTCGAAGCACTCGAAGATGTGCCGGTCGCCGTCGATGTGGCGCTTGGTGATGTCCCAGTTGTTGGTGCCGGAGTTACGGGGCGCGCCGGTGTAGGCGAGCACGATCCGCTGCTCGAGCTGGCGCGGGTCGACGTCGATGGGGGAGCGCGATACGCCCGTGACGCCGAGCTCGATCGCGGCGATGCCGCCGAAGAGCGCCGGACGATAGTCCTGCACGCCCGTCGGTACCCGAATCGTCTGGCACTCGACGTTCATCGCCACCTGCAGCAGATGCCCGGGATCCGACGACGCGCCCGTCCACCGGGCCAGCGCGCCGCAGACCGCGATGGTCAACGCCGAGGATCCGGCGATCCCGGCGCCGG
>JAYVYV010000308.1:0-8942 GCA_043783985.1 Acidobacteriota bacterium
GAACTCGGCGGGGAGTTTCGCCCCCGGCACGAGCGTCACGATGACGCGGGTGGTGCGGGCACCGTTGCGATCCTTGGACCGCTCCGACAGTTCGTCGTCCAGCTTGTAGGCCTTGGCCGAGGCGCTCGGCGCGCCGGGCGTTTTGCGGGCGGCTTCGTGGGAATGCGTCTTGGCGGCCGCGAAGTTCGGCGCCATGCATGTGAGTGCGACGAGGAGAGTCGACGCAGTGCGCTTCGGTCCCCAGACCGCCTTGTGCCTACCAGGAGAGTGCCTGTGAGTGAGCTTCATGATGCTGACGAGTCAGCAATCGCTCGGCCATTTGGCGCTATTCTGATGTGAATCGATTAACAACCTGTCTGATCAATGTGTTAAGAGACGAGTATCATTCCGGAACGCTTCCGTTGTCATATCCTGTCTGTTCAATAATGGCTCACATAGGACATCTAATAAAGGCAAATAAATCATATAATCAATGTGTTTTCAGTTATTTATATGATTTAGTGCATTTTTAGAACATCATTATCGGTAATCGAACACATTGTCGTATTAAGTCGTTTAATAGCACTCGCTTATTCGCCGTAGCGTCCGGACGCCCGTCGGCGGATAATCAGCCCTCTCGCTTATTAACAGGTGTCCCGATGACCGTACTTCGCGTGGGGTTGATCGCCGCTCTGCTGGCGGCACCCGTTTGTTCCAGCATCGTGGTGGGGCGCCAGGACGCGCCCGCCTATCAGGAACGTGACTTCCTGACGCGGGTCCGACGGCTCACCGTCGAAGGCAAGCGCGCCGGTGAAGGCTACTGGTCCGCGGACGGCTCGCGTCTCGTCTTCGAGAGCGAGCGCGAGCCTGGAAATCCGTTCTATCAAATCTACGTGATGGACCTCGCCAGCGGCGAGACCAAGCGCATCTCGACCGGTCTGGGCAAGACCACCTGCCCGTTTTTCCGGACGGGCACCGACGAGATCGAGTTCGCGTCGACCCACGCCGATCCTAAATCGAAGCCGTACCAGGACGAGGAGCTCGCGTTCCGCGCGTCGGGCAAGCAGCGGCGCTACTCGTGGGACTACGACCCCGAGATGGACATCTACAGCTACAACGAGAAGACGGGGGCCATGAAGCGGCTCACCACTGCCAGAGGCTACGACGCCGAAGGCGCCTACTCCCCGGACGGGCAGTGGATCGTCTTCTCGTCGATGCGCGGCGGGTACGACCATCCGCTCACCGACAAAGAGCAGAAAGCGCTCCAGGAGAACCCGAGCAATTTCGCCGAGATCTACATCATGAAAGCCGACGGCTCGGGCCAGACGCGGCTCACCGACTTCTTCGGCTACGACGGCGGTCCTTTCTTCACACCCGACGGCAAGAAGATCGTCTGGCGCCGCTTCGACGAGCAGGGACTCATCGCCGACGTCTGGACGATGAACCTCGACGGCACGGATCAGAAGCAGATCACGACGTTCGGTTCGATGAGCTGGGCGCCCTACATGCATCCATCCGGCGAATACTTCTTCTTCGCGTCCAACAAGCTCGGGTTCGAGAACTTCGAGCTCTTCATCGTCGACGCCGCGGGGACAAAGGAGCCGGTGCGCGTCACCTACACCAACGGCTTCGACGGCCTGCCCGTCCCCTCTCCCGACGGCAAGACGCTGGCCTGGACCTCGAGCCGCGCGGGCGGTTCCGCCGGCCAGCTGTTCCTCGCCGAGTGGAACCACGCGAAGGCGCTCGAAGCGCTGAAGAACGCGCCCCCCAGAAAGCCGGCGAGGAAGTCATGACGACCAACAAGAAGCCACCGCAGAGAGCGCTGAGCACGCAGAGATTATTCTTCTCTGCGATCTTTGCGTTCTCCGCGGTTTCTGTTTTCGTCGCAGCTCAGACGTCGAAGACCCGCGCGCATGTCGAAACGCTGGCGTCGCCGCGCCTCGAGGGGCGCCTCGCCGGCTCGAACGGCGAGCGCCTCGCCAGCGAGTACATCGTCTCCGAGCTGCAGAAGATCGGCGCAAGGCCGCTACCGGGACAGAAGGATTTCCTGCTGCCGTTCGACTTCACCGCCGGTACGAAAGACGGCGGGTCGACGATCAGCGTGAACGCCGCGCCCCCGAACGGCGTCGCGGGGGGCGTGAGCGCCGGCGCGTCCGGGGCCCAGGTGCGCGCGCTTTCCTTCTCGGACAACGGCGACGTGGAAGGATCGGCGGTCTTCGCGGGCTACGGGATCGTCGTGCCGGAGAGCCAGGGCCTCGCGTACGACAGCTACGCGACGCTCGACGTGAAGGACAAGATCGTGGTCGTGCTGCGCTATTTCCCCGAGGACGCGGAGCCGAAGACGAAAGGCATTCTCTCGCGCTACGCCGACCTGCGCTACAAAGCGATGGCCGCCAGACAGCACGGCGCAAAGGCGATGATTGTCGTCACGGGACCGGCGTCACCCAACGCCGGCGAGCTGGCGCCGATGACCTTCGACACGGCGATCGCCGGCTCGGGCATCGTCGCGGTCAGCGTCACCGGCACCGTCGCCGCCAGATTCTTCGAGGCGGTCCCCGGTACCCCGCTCGCCGCCGCGCAGAAAGCCCTCGACGATGCCAACCCGCACGCGACCGGGTTCCCGCTGCCGGGGATCACGATCAGGATGCACGCCGCGGTCGAACGCGAAAAGCGCACCGGCCACAACGTCGTCGGGTATCTCCCGGCGACGGTGCCGGTGGACGCGGTTGCAAGGCCGTGGGTGGCGCTCGGGGCGCACTACGATCACCTCGGTCACGGCGAAGCCGGCAACACGCTCGCCGCCAAGGACGACGCCGGCAAGGTGCATGTCGGCGCCGACGACAACGCGTCGGGATCGGCCGCAGTTCTCGCGATCGCGGCGACGCTGGCGGCGCAGCCGCGCAAGCGGAACGTGCTCGTCGGCTTCTGGTCGGGTGAGGAGCTGGGCCTCATCGGCTCCAGCGCGTTTTCGACGCAGCCCCCGCTTCCGCTCGACACGATCGCGGCCTACCTGAACTTCGACATGGTCGGCCGCATGCAGGACAACAAGCTGACCGTGCAGGCGACCGGTTCGAGCCCCGCGTGGGGCAAGATCCTGGAGCAGGCCAACGTCGCAGCCGGATTCGAACTCGCCGTGCAGGAGGATCCGTATCAGCCGACCGACGTCGCCACGTTCAACGCGGCGGGCATCCCGTCGCTGACCTTCTTCACCGGAACGCACGCCGACTATCACAAGCCGTCGGACACGGCCGACAAGATCGACTACGAGGACCTGGACCGCGTGGTCGATTTCGCCGCGGCGATCGCGCGCAGTCTCGAGGACGCCCCCGTCGCGCCGTCGTTCACGAAAGTCGATCAGCAGCTGCAGCAGGGCGCGGGCCGCGCGGGCGTGCGGCTCTTCACGGGCACGATTCCGGACTACTCCACCGAGGTCAAGGGACTGCTGCTCGGCGGCGTGGTCGGCGGCGGCCCGGCCGAGCAGGCCGGATTGCGCAAAGGCGACGTCATCGTCGAGATCGCGGGCCAGACGATCGCAAACATCTACGACTACACCTACGCGCTCGACGTCCTGAAGATCGGCCAGCCGGCGAAGGTCGTCTACATGCGCGACGGCAAGAAGGTGGAGGCGATGCTGACTCCTGGCGCGCGCAAATAAATTCCGACCACCTCCCGCCGCGGACGTCGGTCGTCGGTGTCCTAGCCGGACGAGGCGCAGGCGGCGCCGAAGCCGATGCACCGGGCTTGATGGTGGATGTTTCCTTCGCGCCCGCGCCGTAGGCGTTGGTGCATGAACACCGGCGCGCTCCACTGCGGCAAATGGCACCGCCCGCCGTCGTGATGAGGATGAGCGGCCGCCATGACCTTCTTCATGCACACCTCTGGGAGTACGCGTGCATCCGCTCCGCAGGGCTCGCGCAGCTGCGGTCGACACCGTCGATGCCGCCACACGACCAAGGTCTCGTCGGATGATGCGCTCAGCGGGCAGGACGTTCAACCGGGGGGTCGGGCGGCCGCAAGGCGACATAGAGGTTCGTCGCGCCCATGACGAGGAAGAAGGGCGCGACATACAGCCACTCCTGACCTTCGCCCGCCGTCGCGGCGACACACGCCAACACGCCGGCGCCGAGATAGCCGGCGGCTGTCACGACAATGAACCGGTTGGCGCGGCGGACGGGGTCCTCGTCCGGCGACTTCCTCAGCGGCCGCTTGATGGTGGAACGCCACACGCGCGACACGAAGAACACGACAAAGGCTGCGGCCGTAAACGGCGCGCCGTCCTGCCAGCCGAACATCAACACGGTCGCCGCGCCGATCGCGAACAGCGTCAGCCAGAAGCTCCGCAATCGCCGATGCCTAGCCCTTCTCTGCCCGATAGAACGCGATCATGTCGAGCGACCTGGCCGGCTGCGCGCCCATCTGCCGCAGCATCGTCGTCACCTGGCCGCGGTGGTAGCTGGCGTGGTTCACGACGTGCTGCAGCATCTGCGAGAACGGCGCTTCCCCGGCCTGGCCGCTGAGCAGCGTGAACTGGATCATCCGCGTGATCCCGTTCTCGTCGAGCGCGTCGAGAAACGCGCGCATCTTCGTCTCATGGTCAGACCACGCCTGCCGCAGTGCGGCCAGATCCGGGAACGTGTCGGTCGGCAGGAGCGCCGTCGGAGACGTCCCTGTCCACCGCGAATGCCACGCCCACTCGGCAGCGTAGATGTGCGTGACCGTGTCGCGGATCGACCTGAAGCTGTTGCCCATGTCGCGATCGGTCTGGTCCGGCGTCAACGGCTCGAGCGCCTCGAACATCCGATCGCGCGCCCAGTAGTGATAGTCGAGAAGCGTCTTCAGATCCTGAACATTCATCGAAGCACCACCGCACGAAGCAGTCGATCGAGCCTCGGAAACTCTCGATCGAGATACGCGTTGCCGCCGTCGAACAGCGGCTGCTGTTTGCCGGCGCGGATGCCGCTGCCGGACGCCTCGCCGTACTCGCCGTTCAGCGCATCGGCGACGTCCATCCCTTCGACGACCCGTCCGAACGGAGCGAAGCCCTGGGCGTCCTGCGGATCCGACAGATCCGTGAGAGCGATGTACACCTGCGTGGTTCGTGCGTTCGGCTCAGCGAAGGCGAACGTCACCGTGCCGCGGACGTTGGACTGTTGCCGCGGATCGTCGGGAATGGTTCGCGCGCGCCACGCGCTCGCGACAGCGGGATCGCCGTTGATCCCGAACTGCGCCCACTGTCCCTTGACGACGCGGAAGAAGCGGTTGTCGTCGAAGTAGTGGCCGGTCACCAGTTCGTAGAACCGATCGGCCCCCCGCGGCGCCCAGTCGCGCTGCACCTCCACGACGATGGGGCCCTGGGTCGTCTCGAGGCGGACGCGAAACGTGCCGGGCGCTGCCCCGGGGGGCGTGAGAATCGCCGCGGCGCCGGACCGCCCGCCTGACAGGCTCGCGCTCCAAATCAACGCCACACAAAACAGCCTGCGCATGCGGGCATATTATCCTCGATCGCGATGACGGGAGATCGCCGCCTGCCAGCGGCGGATGTGCGTGCGTCGCCGCCGGGATCGGCCGCGCGGGACGCATTGAAACCACCGCGTCCGCATCACGTACACTGCACGCATGAGCGCGCGTGATCTGGTGTGGGGCGGGCACGCGAGCCGCCGGCTCGTGGCCGCCGTGCTTGCGGTCCACGTCGCGGCGCTCATCTGGCTGTGCGGCGACATCGATCGGCTGCGGTTGATCGCCTACGACGTGCACGAGATGTCGAGTGAAGCCGCCGTCAATGACCCGCCGGCCGCGCTCGTCCCTCTCGGGTATTCGGAAGACGACCCGCGCGACCTTCACGTCTTCGGCGCGATCGCGGAGCCGATCGTGGCGGGAATCGGCAGCGATGCAGAAAAGCTGCGGCGGCTCGGCGATTACATCCTCTCTCTTCGCCGCGAGGGCGCGCCCGATGTCGGCGACCCGAGACTCTCGGTCGCATGGGCAGGCCTTCAACGCGGAGAACACGGCAGCTACCGGTTCGGTCCGTTGGACGGAGGCGCATGGCTCTTCGACCGCCTGCCCGCGCCCCTCGATCGCGCGATCGACAACGTGACGGCAACCGGGATCGCCGGCTGGTCGTGACCGGGAAGATTCAGATCGCCGGCCTGTTCACGTTCCAGGGTGCGCGGCGGTTCCTCGGATTTCTGATCGCGATGATCGCGCTGTGCGCGACGACCCTGCTCCAGGCCCGCCATCGAACGTGACCATCCTCCTCGATTCCCGTCATCGAGGAGCGCGAGCGGGAGCGTCGGCCTGACACACGCCGGACTCCGGGCGAACAGCCGCCGCGCAGGTCACGTTATTTCGCCGGCGTCGCCATGTTGGCGTCGCGGAAGATCACCCAGTTCCCGTCGGCGTTCTTGCGCCACACCGACAGACCGGGTCCGCTTCGATGCGTCGGCGCGCCGATCCCGGCCGGGTGCATCGTGATCGTCAGGTCGGTCCAGACGTACGCCCAGTCGCCGAACACGCGCACTTCCCGGATGTCCGACACGCCCTCGATGCGGACGTTGCCCGCCATCGCCTTCGTCGCGGCGCCGAAGGCGTCCTTCCCGCGCATCGCCGGCCGCCCCGGGCCGATGAAGACCACATCGTCGTCCACCAGCGCCAGGACGCGTGGCAGATCGCCGTCGGCGGACGCCTGCATCCAGGTCTGAATAGCGGATCTGATCGCCTGTTCGTCTGCGGTCATGGCGCTCCGAAAGAAGAAGACCGGATCGTGATCTACCTGCCGGTGATCGGCGTGATCGCCCCGCCGATCGCGCGGTTGAACGCGGGGACGTCACGGTCCATGAGGTTCTTGTAGTTCGCCTTGGCGGCGTTCAGATCCTTCTCGATCGATTCCATCACGTTGACCGAGGTGTCGGTCGGCGGAAAATCTGCGCCGCCGGAGACGTCGCCCGCACCCGGCCCCACCTCGCCGTTGAGCCAGATCAGGTTCATGTAGACGCGGTAGGCCTGCTGGAAGTATTTGTCGTCGCTCGTCATCTGCGCCGGCTCGAGCAGAGCGGCCTCGACGTCGAACAGTTTCTTGTCCATGTCCGCGACCTGTTTCAAGAGCGCTTCCTTCGACCGGTCGCTCCGGTAGGCCCTGGTGACGTCCTCGAGCTGCTTGCGAATGACCTCGATCGCGTTCACCATGTCCGCCGCCGCGGAGATATCGTCGCGCAGCCGCAGCTGGAGTTTCACCGACAGATCCAGATCGGCGACCGACGCCGCGATCTTCGGGTCCTTCAGGATCTCGATCGGCTGGGCGAACGACTGGCCGTCGACGGTGAGCTTCACCGTGTACCTGCCCGGCACGACCAGGGGCCCGACCTGCGCCGTGTCTAGGCCCCAGTGCGTGACCGGCCGCGTGTCCTGACCGCGGAAACGCGGCTCCTCCCAGATGTGCGGGTTCTCCGGCGGCGTCGTCCGCATGGCGATCAGCCGCGGCGATTCGTATCGCAGATCCCACGCGACGCGGTTCAGCCCGGCGTGCGGCGTCGGGTGCAAATCGCGGACGACGGTGCCGTCGGCGTCCACCACCTGCAGCTGAGCGGGGCCGCGCGGCTCCCGTTTCAGCGCGTAGTTGATCAGCGCGCGGCTGCGCTGCGACCAGCGGTACGCAGCGCGCGGCATGAACAGATGCGCGGGCGCGTCGGTCGTCGACGGCGTCGCCTGCTCGAGCGGCGTCAGATCGTCGAGCACGTACAGCCCGCGCCCGTACGTCGAGATCGCGACGTCGTGAAACTGTTTCTGAACCACGACCCAGCTCACCGGCGCATGCGGCAGGCCCGCCGTGATTTCGGTCCAGTGCCCTCCGTCGTCGGTCGAATAGAAGAAACCGTGGCCGGTGCCGGCGAAGATCATCCCGGCCTTGTTCGGGTTCTCCGCCACCGCTTTCACGTACGACAGCGGGTGCGTGTTCGGCAGATCGCCGTTCACGCGCGTCCAGGTCGCGCCGTAATCCGTCGTCTTGAAGATGAACGGCTCGCGGCTGTCCATCAGGTGCGCGTCGACGGCGACGTAGGCCGCGCCCCCGGTAAAGTGGGACGGCTCGATTTTCGAGATGACGCCCCAGGCCGGAAGGCCGGTCACGTTCTTCGTGACGTCGTTCCATTTCTGGCCGCCGTCTCGCGTGTACCAGAGTTTGCCGTCGTTCGTGCCGGCCCAGATGAGCCCCTTCTCCACCTCCGACGCCGCGATCGCGAAGATGACTTCAGGCGCGAACTGACCCAGGTTGTCGCCGACGATGCCGCCCGACGCGATGATGCGGGTGGGATCCTGCGTCGAGAGATCGGGGCTGATGACGCGCCAGCTCTGGCCCGCGCTGTTGGTGTGGAAGATCACGTTGCAGCCGTAGTAGACGTTGTTGTGGTCGAACGGATCGATCGCCAGCGGCGCCGACCAGTGGCAGCGATACTTCGAGTCCTGCGGCGGCGCGTCGAGCGTGATCATTCCCGGCGCCACCGACCGCGCGATTTTCGTCCGGTGATCGTACCGCGTGACCTTGTTGCCGTAGCACGTCGACCAGACGACGTTCGGATCGGCCGGATCGGGCGCGGTGAAGCCCGACTCGCAACCGCCGAGCCCGTGGTCCCATTGGTTGCCCGAGCCGTTGTAGCCGGCGCCGGCGCCTTCTGCCGCGATCACCGACCCACGCATCGTGCCGTCGTCCTGCATGTTCGAGTAGACGGAGTAGGGTACCTGGTTGTCCACGGTGATGTGGTACATCTGGCCGATCGGCAGCTGCACACGCCGGTCGCTGCGCCCGTGCTGCGACGTCAGGGTGATGCCGGCGTCGTGGGTGATGGCGAACCGATCCGCATCCTTCGGGTCCCACCAGATGTCGTGGTTGTCGCCGCCCCAGTTGACGCTGCGGAACGTCTGGCCGCCGTCGACCGACTGGAAGAACGAGCTGTTGGAGACGAGGATCTCGT
>JAYVYV010000309.1:0-25881 GCA_043783985.1 Acidobacteriota bacterium
GGCCCTGCCATGGGTTGCCGCAGGACAGACCCCTGGCAGCGGTCCGAAAGATATCCATCGGCTTGGCGGGAATACCGCCTTGTTTAAGCCGCCGTTGACGAACGTCGCCAGCCTGAAGCGGATGGGTGGAAACGCTCGAGCAGCCGCAAATCTGCGCACGGTGCTCGGCCAGGCCGGTGTCTCCAGCCTGGTAGACAAAGTCGTGGCAGCCGTGGCCGGCGCGGACACGTCGGTGAGGGGCGGCCTGTGCAGCGAAGCCACCCCCGCAGACGGCGTCATCGTCGAATGCGACGTGCAGGTGGGCCAGACCATGCAGTGGATGGCGTACCGACCGAAGGGAGGCTCCGCGCTGGGCCTGCTCAGGGACATTCGCTGGGCCGGCCGACGGTCGTTCCCGGCCTTCCTGTTCCGTGTCACCGCGGACGACAAGATCTACACATTCGTGGTGCCGAAGATCTGCGGCAACCTGACGCTGATGTCGGTGAGCGACGTGCCCCGTGTCGCCGTCGTGGTTCCTCCGCCGCCGGCTCCGGCGCCACCGCCACCACCACCGCCACCGCCACCACCACCGCCGCCTCCGGCTGGGATCTCCATCGCGCCGATTCCTGATCAGCGCAACAAGGAAGGCGATCAGGTCGAGCTCCAGGTCGTGGTGGTAGGCGCCGGCCTCCCAACCGCTACCGTGATCTCGGTCAGTTCGGCGAGCGCCGACGAAGACGGGCGAGGCGGATTGTTTACGGCGGCCGCGCTGCCCGGTGGCCTTAGAATCAATAAAGAAGAGGGCGAGATCAGGGGCCGCGTTGCCGGCGGCACGGCAGGTGTGTATAACGTGACCGTGACGTTCACGTTGAACGGCGCCACGGTTTCTCAGAGGTTCGTGTGGAAGATCATCCCGGCCGCGCCTCGAAAGGGCGGCAAAGGCTAGTCGCAGATAGGCTCTCCCGGCGGGGCACATGGGTGCGCCGCCGGGCCACTGCCGTCGCGCTCGCTGGGCTTGTGTCGGCGCCGCCCGTATGGGCAGCCCCGGCGCAGACGCCCGGCGGCGTGACGGTGGATGGCACGCTCACCGCCATTCATGTCGACAACCTCGACGACCGCACGTCGGCCGGCACCATCGTCATCGGCAAGCAGCGCGTGGTGGTGCCCTCGACCCTGCCGGTCGAGATGCCGGGAGGCGGGCTGACTCTTTCCGAGCTCTTTACCCTGGCGCCCGCGCGATGCCGCGAGAAAAAGGAGAGTGGCCTGGTGCCGGCCGACGCGTGCCGCCGCCCGGCGCGCGACGATAGCGGCCGCACACCCGCCTGGACGCTCGAGGCCGACCGGACGCCTCGGTCCTACCTCGATCCCGTCCCGACCGACGAAGCGCCCCCAACGGCCGCCCACGTGACCGCGACGCGCGGGGACGACGGCGCGCTCGTGGCCACAGCCGTCACACTGACGCGCACCGACACATCGGTGGCGGGTGCGGTCACCTTCGTGAACGAAGAAGAAGGATATCTACGCGTGAACGGCGCGCTCGGCGCCGACGAGGGCGGGGCACTGCTGCGGATCAACGATCCCGAGTCGCGGCACAGCGTCCAGCGCGGCACCGGCTGCGGCACGGAAGGCAACTGCAGCCCTGACGTCCGCTTCAAAGCGAACACCGCGACAGCGTCAGTGCGCTTCGAGGCAGGCTATCCGGCGTGTGTGGCCGGCGGGATGGGCGGAGTGTGTCTGGCGAGCAGCCGGCCGGTGCGGGGGTTTCTCGACGGGAACGCCATGCTGCCGATTCTCGTCGGCGACCACGTTACCGCCCAGGGGGGATTTGAAGTCCACGACGGGGTGCGTGTGTTCTGGGCGCACGCGCTGGTGGTCCACACCTCGCCGGGCGCCGGAGACCGTTAGCGGGGAAGGTCCACCCGATGTGCAGCGCACCCCGGGTGGACCTTCAACGCGCTCCCGCGGCGAATGCTAGCAGGAGTATCTCGACTCGGCGGCGTGAATCGCGTTGAGCAGGTAGGTCTTCAGCGGGCTCGAGGGCAGCGAATTGACCGCTCCTTCCGCGTTCTTCAAAAGGTTGCAGATCGTCGTCACGTAGTTGGCGCCCGTCGACGCGTACACCGGCGTGCTGAAAATGGCCATTCCCGACGTCATCACCGCTGCGACGACGAGGGCGGCGCTGAACTTCTGAATCTTACGCATGATCACTCCTGAGAGAAGGTGGCGTTTATCGCCGTCAGGCCAAGAGCAGAATCTCGGCCAACTTCGCCGCCTGGGGAGAAGAGCCAACCTTGGCAGAAATACCGTAAGCGGAAGACTTTTTTGACGTCTTTCAAACCCTCGAGAGATTGCTCCGCCGCCAACGGCGCGTCGTCAACGATGAGGAGCCAGCCGTCGCGCAGCCCCGTCGGGGCGAGCCGCACACGTTGCCGTTGGCGCCCGCCTGGGCGAGGCTGGCAAAGAAAAGGCCCGGTGTGCGTCGGCACACCGGGCCTTCTGTGTTTCTATCGATCGGCGATTGCTAGACGACGGGGCAGTTGTTCGCCGCTTCTTGCGCGAGGATGTAGTTGAGGATGTAGGTCTTCAGATCGCTATTCGGCAGCGTGCTGGCTGCCGCGTAGGCCGCCGCCAGCAGGCTGCAGATCGTCGGCTTCTTGGCCTGGCCGCGGCCCGCTGCGTACACCGGCGTGCTGGAAATCATCACGCCCGACGCCATCATCGAGGCGACGACGAGCGCGCCGCTGAATTTCTTGATCGTTCGCATTATTGCTCCTGTGAAGAGAGGCGTTTATCGCCGTTTCCCTCTACTGCAGGACGCCGGCCAACCTCAGCCGCCTGTGAGAACGATGCGCGGCCAGGATGAAGTACTCTGCCCGGCAGACTTCTTTTACGCGTTTCCCACCCTTGCGGCAAATTGTTCCGACGCGGGACGGCGACTGGCCGAGGACGTCTCGGGACGCGCCGGCTGGGGACCTCGGAGCATGCGGAACTGCTGGATCTGCAAATGGCAGTCGTGTTTATGCAGAAACCGCATGAACTTACGGTAGTCGTCCTCCGAGAGGTTGAAGAGCTCGGCGACGAGCGGGTAGCTGCCGCGCGTGTGCTCCAGGCCGCGCCGCAGGATGGCGCGCACGGAATCGCGCGTCAAGTCGCGGCTGATGAACGGTTCGTAGACCGCCGTCCAGAACGATTCGCGGCCCACCGTCATGCGGTCGTAACAATCCGCGATCCCGTCCTGCGCGACGTCACGCGCAGCCGATGGCTCGACGTCCCGTCCGCCGGCCAACACCTCCGGGGGGAGATCCTCGAGCGTGAGAAGGCGGCCCGCGAAACCGATGACGAGGCGTTCCGCGACGTTTTTCAGTTCGCGGACGTTGCCGGGCCAATGGTAGCGTTCGAGGAATGTCGAGGCTTCCGACGACAGCTCCGGCACGGGCCGGTTCTCCACCCTGCTCGCCTGCTTCAGGAAATGTCCGAGCAGCGGCTGGATGTCGTCGCGCCGGTCGCGCAGCGGCGGCACGATCAAGTGCACGACGTTCAAGCGGTAGTAGAGATCCTCGCGGAAGGTTTTCTTCTTCGTCTCCGTCCACAGATCGCGGTTGGTGGCGGCGATCAGCCGGACGTCCAGCGCTTTCTCGGGCTGATCGGCGCCGACGCGCTGAATTTCACCGGTCTCCAGAAACCGCAACAACAGGGTCTGCATCCGCATCCCCATCTCGCCGATCTCGTCGAGCAATACGGTGCCGCGATGAGCCGCGTCGAGGATGCCGCGACGGTCGCGGTGCGCGTCGGTAAAACTGCCGCGCACGTGACCGAAGAGCTCCGATTCGAGGAGCGATTCCGGGACGCCCGCGCAGTTGATGGTGACCATCGGCGCGTTGCTGCGCAAGCTGCGGCTATGGATGTACCGGGCGAATACTTCTTTGCCGACGCCGCTCTCGCCGGTGATCAAAACCTTTGAACGCGAGCCCGCAATCGCGTCGCACTCTGCGACGACGCTTCGAATGACAGAACTAGCTCCGACGACATGCTGTGGTTCCAACAGGCGCTCCTGCTGCGTGCTTAGAACGGTTTTCGGGAGACGTAAGAGTCGCTCAATGTACTCTTTAAGTCAACCGTTTTTTACGCTCTGGATCGGGATTTTATCAGTCTCCGACCCTGCAAAGGACCTACCGTCTGAAATCCTTGAATGGCGGCTGACATTGGTGTTTTCGTAAGAAATTCATAAATTTCTTGTAGTCGGCCGGCGGAATATTGAACAGCCGTACCACCACCTTGTAGTTGCCGCGCGCGTCCACGAGCCCTCGGCGGACGATGTCGAGCATGACCTCGCGCGAGATGTCTCGCCGCATGAACAGCGGATAAATCGTGGTCCAGAAACCCTGTCCCTCCTCGGTCATCCGCCGGTACAGGTCGTCCGCGATCGAACGCCGGCGTTCGACGAACGGGGACGATTTCCACGCGGGACGCACTTCGGGCGGCAGATCCTCGACCGTGATCGTGCGGGACCGGCCCTGCACGACCAGGCGCTCGATCACATTCTGGAGCTCACGAACGTTGCCCGGCCATGAGTACGCCGTGAGCATCGCCAGCGCTTCCGGGACGATCGCCATGGGCGCCGGGGCGTTCGCGGGGCGCAGCCGTTCCAGGAAGTAACCGACGAGCGCCGGCACATCCTCCGCCCGTTCGCGTAGCGGTGGGACGGTCAGTTTGATCACGTTCAATCGGTAGTACAAGTCCTCGCGGAAGAGCCCCCTGGCGACCATGTCGCGCAGGTTTCGATGGGTCGCCGCTATCGTGCGCACGTCGACGCGCAGCGTCTGGTCGTCGGCCCCGACCTTCTGGATTTCTCCGGTTTCGAGCAGCCGGAGCAGGAGGGCTTGCATCCGCGGCGTGGTCTCGCCGATTTCGTCGAGGACGATCGTCCCGGTGTCGGCGATCTCCAGCTTTCCCTGTTTGTCCCGGTAGGCGCCCGTGAAACTGCCCCGGACGTGGCCGAACAGCTCGGACTCGAGCAGCGACTCCGCGAGCCCGCCGCAGTTCACCGTGACGAACGGCCGGGCCGCGCGCCTGCTGGCGGCGTGAATATGGCGCGCGATGATTTCTTTGCCGGTGCCGCTCTCGCCGGAAATGAGGACTTTGGAATCGGTCTGTGCCACCCGGGCAATGGAAAGCCGAAGCTCGCTGGCGATCGCGCTCGTCCCGACGAAGGGGGTGTGGTCGACAGTAGGCATCTTCTTGGCGGTCACCTCTGCAATTAGACCGCCAATAGCTGACCTAGCCCTAGCCTGAAATTCACAAGGTCGGTGTCATAACGAAATCGTAATAATCGTTGGCCTACCCCGCGAACCGTTTGAAGAAGCTCGCGTCGTGCCACGTCGGGCGATCCGTCCGGTTCGCGATGCGGACCGCCAGGTCGCGCACCACCTCGACGTACTTCCCTGCAGCCGACCGGTCGATCGGCTGATTCAGGTCGTCCGACGGCGCGTGGTAGCGCTCGGCCGTCCATTTTGCCGCGATCGCCGCTTCGGGCGTGTTCACGCCGTACCCGACCTTCATCGCCAGCGCCGGGATGCCCGCCTTGACGAAGCTGTACTGGTCGCTCCGGACGAAGCGGTTGCGCTGCGGCTCCGGATCGGCCTGCACGGTGACGTCGAGCGCCTTCGCCGTCGCGCGGACGTCGTTCCCGAGGTCCGACTCGTCGAGGCCGAGGACCATCAGCATCTTCAGCGGGAACAGCGGCAGGAACATGTCGATGTTCACGTTGGCGACGATGCTCGCCCGGGGCACGGGGGGGTGCGCCGCGAAGTAGCGCGAGCCGAGCTCGCCCTTCTCTTCGCCGGTCACCGCGAGGAACAGGATCGATCGCGCCGGTTTCGCCTTCGATTCGTGCAGCGACGCCGCCACCTCGAGGATCGCCGCGATCCCGGATGCGTTGTCCATCGCGCCGTTGTAGATCGTGTCGCCGTTGACCGCGCCGCCGATGCCCAGATGATCCAGGTGCGCCGACACGACCACGAACTCGTCGCGCCGTGTGGGGTCGCCGCCGCGCAGGATGCCCGCGACGTTCTGCGACTCGACCTCCGAACGTTGAACGGCCGCCGTCGCCTTCAGCCGCGCCGGCAGCGCGAAGCTCGGCACCGGTCTGTCGGCGTCCACGAGCGCCAGCAGCTCGGCGAAGGTGTGTCCGGACCCGTCGAACAGCTTGTCCGCGTGCGCCGGGTTCATCGTGATCGACAACTGCTGGCCCGGCGCATCGTCGAGCGAGGCGTCGGCGAGCGACATGGCCGGCTGCAGCCGGGCCAGCGTCGAGCGGGCCCAGGGGATGTCCATGCTCTTCGGGTTGGCGATGCTGACGGTTCCGATCGCGCCGGCGGCCTTGTACATCTTCCAGCGCTCGGCGGCCGATCCGAAATGCGCCTGCAGCGGACCGGGCAACGTCTTCGGCGTGGATGACAGGTACACGACGATCGCCCCTGCGAGGTTCACGCCCGCGAAGTCGTTGATGTTCCGCTCGGGGATGTGGAGGCCGTAGCCGACGAACACCAGCGGCGCGTCGACCGCCGGCGCGGGATCCACGCGCACCGAGATGTTCGCGTCCTCGCCGAGCGCAAGCGCCTCGGTCCTGCCGCTTCGCACGAGCGCCAGGCTCGACTGCGTCTCGACGATGCGGCGTGTCTTGAAGGCCACGGGCTGAATGTAGCCCCCGGCGACCGCCGGCTCGAGACCGGACTTCTTGAACTGCGCCGCGACGTAGTCCGCCGCGCGCTTGTGCGCGGGGCTGCCCGTGTTGCGGCCTTCCATCCCGTCGTTGGCGAGCGCTTCGACATGCGACCACCAGCGCGACGCCGGGTCGTCGCCGCGGATACCGATCGTTCCAGCCAGCAGGGTGATTACGGTCGCCGTCAGCACTCGCCGCATGTCCGAGACCTCCATGAGGAGATAGAATAACGCCTGATGTCGAGCGTGCGAATGTTCACTCTTCTCGCCATTCTTTCGACCGGGACGATCCTTTCCTTTCCCCTTTCGGCCGGGACGATCGCCGCGGCGGACGAGCCCGGGTCGTCCGGCGCGGCCGCGGTCGCCGACGCGGTGCTGTGGGGCAGGGAGATGCCGGCGCCGGAGTACACCGCGGACCTGCCGCGCAGTGTCCAGTCGCAGCTGGCCGAGTACCGCGAGCGCCAGCGCACGTTCCGCAGCGGCCTGACGCCGCCGCCTCGCGCGACGCCGGAAGAACGCGAGATCTACCAGCGGCGGGTGGGGATCGAGCGGGTCGTGTTCTGCCTGTTCCCGCGCGGCGACAGCGTCACCGTCGCGCCGCAGTACGCGCTCGACGCCGACATCGAGCCCGACTGGCAGGGGTTGCCCGAGATGCCGCGCCGGGAAGCCAGGTTCCTCGATCGCCTGCTCGGCGACCTCCCCAAGCCGTGGCTGGCGCCGTATCTCAACCTGGTCGCCGGCCATCGCAAGCTGTGCGCGAGCGAAATGGACGGCACGGCGGCCGATGCCCGAAGCCGCGAGATGACCGAGGACGCCCGGCGTCAGCTGACGCGCGCCCGCAAGGGCGGCAACCGGCTGATCCGCGTCGTCGCCGACAGCCTGCTCACGACCGGCCGCTGCGGCACGCCGTGAACACCTTCGGTTGGAACCGAGAAGCTCGTGGAGCTTGCGGAAAAGGACGTCGGCCGTCGTGATCCGCCGGACGCCTTACAGCTGTTCGACGGTGTAGCCCTTCGCCCGGAGCATCGCGATCAACCCGTCGGGCCCGACCAGGTGAGCGGCCCCGACGACCACCAGCGCGCGTCCGCGGCGCGCGAACAGCGCCTCGATTTTCGGCATCCAGTTCCTGTTCCGCTCGACGAGCAGCCGCTGGTACATCATCGGATCGGCCTTGAGATCGGCGAGCGCGATGCGTTCGATCTCCGCGACGTCGCCGCTCTTCCAGGCGTCGCCGAGCTTGCCGACCGTGGCTGTCTCGGTGGCGAGCTCCTTCAGGGTCTCAGCCAACATCCGATCCTGCTGCTCCGGCGTCATTTCGTCGAACCGCGAGATCTGGAACTCCACGGTCTCGAGACCCTGCACTGTTTTTGCGCCCTGCTTCGCCTGTTCGTAAAAATGCTGATCGAGGCCCAGGGAGGGATCGAACCCCGCCTTCTGTAGTTCCATGCCCTGCAGCGCGATGGCGAGCATCCACGGTTTGAAGCGCATGAGCGGTCCGCCGGCGCCGCCCAGGTCGCCCGTCGCTTTCTGGACCAGCGCGAGCGTGGCGGGGGAGAGAAGCTTGTCGAGCGATTGATCCGCCGGCAGCATGCCGCGCGTCAGGATGGACATCTGCGCCATCGGGTCCAGCATCTCGGCCATGTCCACTTCTTCGACGAGCAGGTCCGAGTCCTTGAACGCGGCTTCGAGCGCGGGGTTCAGCGGATAAAAACTCGCGGACATGAGGTGGATCGACCCCATCAGATAGACGGTGCCGCCCTTGCCGGTGGCTTTCCACGCGAAGGTTTTCGCCTGGGCGGCCTGCGCCGTGGCGATCAGCGCGAGAGAGAGGGCGACGACAATCCGACGGAAAGACTTCCGGTCGTGTCCGGCGTCAGCGGGGCCTGAAGTGTGGCGCATGGTCCATTCTACCGTGCCGCCAGAATTCAGAATTCGAGCATCTTGCCCGGATTCATCCGGTTGTCGGGGTCGAGCGCGCGCTTGATCGTGCGCATGACCTCCAGCGCCGGCCCGTGTTCGAGTTCGAGAAACTTCATCTTCCCGAGGCCGACCCCGTGCTCGCCGCTGCACGTGCCGCCCATGGCCAGCGCGCGCAGCACCATGGCCTCGTTGAGCCGGCGCGCCTCCTCGAGCTCGGCGGCGCTGGCCGGGTCGAGCACGTAGATCAGGTGGAAGTTGCCGTCGCCGGCGTGGCCGACGAGGCAGATGGGAAACGCGGCGCCCGCATGGTCCTTCTTCGTGTCGACGACGCATTCGGCGAGCCGGGAGATCGGCACGCAGACGTCGGTCGTCCAGGCGCGGGAGCCGGGGCGCAGCGCGAGCGCGGCGTAGAGCGCATCGTGCCGCGCCTGCCACAGGCGCTCGCGATCCTCGAGGTGGACCGCCCACTGGAATCCGCGGCCGCCGCGTTCGGCGGCGAGCGCCTGCACCGCTTCGGCCTGATCGGCGACGTGCCGCGCGCTGTCGCTGTGAAATTCGAAGAAGAGCGTCGGCGCGACCGGATAGCCCGTCTTCGAGTAGCGGTTCACGGCGTCGATCTGGACATCGTCGAGCAGCTCGATGCGCGCGACCGGCACGCCGAGCTGAATCGTCGCGATCACCGTCTCGACCGCCCCCTGGATCGAGTCGAAGGAGCACACCGCCGCCGACACTGCCTCCGGCAGCGGGTGCAGCCGCAGCGTGACCTCGGTGATCACGCCGAGCGTCCCTTCCGATCCGACGAAGAGCCGCGTGAGGTCGTAGCCGGCCGACGACTTGCGCGCGCGCGTGCCGGTCCGGATGACCGTGCCGTCGGCCAGGACCACCGTCAACCCCAGCACGTTCTCGCGCATGGTCCCGTAGCGGACCGCCGTCGTGCCCGACGCGCGGGTCGCGGTCATGCCGCCGATGGTGGCGTCGGCGCCGGGGTCGACCGGGAAGATGAGCCCGGTGTTCTTGAGCGCCTTGTTCAGCTGGAGCCGTGTCACGCCGGCTTCGACCGTCACGTCGAGATCCTCGACGCTGACGCGGACTACCGCGTTCATCTCGCGGAGATCGATCGTGACGCCGCCGTGGATCGCGTTGACGTGGCCCTCGAGCGACGTGCCGGCGCCGAAGGGGACGACGGGAAGACGATGGGCGGCGGCGATCTTCACGATGGCGGCGACTTCGTCGGTCGTGCGCGGGAAGCAGACGATGTCGGGGTCCGCGGGGGTGTGATAGGACTCGCCGTGGCCGTGATGGCCGCGGACCGACGCGCTCTCGTTCGCGCGGCTGCCCAGCAGTCGCGTGAGGTCGGCGGCGGCGGCGTCAACGGCGCGGGCGTGAGCGGGCGTCGGCATCGGCTTACTCGTGGTCCGACGGCGCGCGGACGAGCTCTTTCACGTCGTGGCTGCGGCGCGGCGTGATCGTGGCCGGCTCGCGCAGCAGGACGGCGGTGTCGATGCGCGCGACGCGCGTCTGGAAACGGTCGGACACGGCGTCAGTATATCGCCTGGAATTGCGCGAACGGGCGCTGGATGCGGTGGAGGAACGCCTCGTCGAATGCGACTCCCTCGCCGAGATCGCGGAGGAGATTCGCGACGGCGAAGCCGCCGGCTTCGTCGAGCAGGCGCCGCGCGGCGAGCGCGCTGGTCGCATAGGCCAGCTGCGCCTGGGCGCCGCTGAACCGGGCGAAGCCGGACTGGAGCGCGCGCAGCGGCACCGGCGGCTGCGCAGCCGTCTGCGTCTCCGCCCAGCCGAGCGTGCCGGTCTCGAGCGCCGTGGCGAGCCCTTCGTTCAACCACGCGGGCACGCCGCGCGAGGCGAGGGTGCGGATCAGCGCGTGGGCGAACTCGTGCGAGAGCACGCGATCGAGCTCGTCGCGCTGGTCGAGCGCGCCGCGCATCGGCACGCGGATGACGCCGTCGTAGGCGCCGGCGGCCCAGGACGGCGCCCGCGTGATGTCGCGGAACTGTTCGCCCGTGTAGAGCACCACCGCGATCGGGTCCGACGGATAGGTGCCGAGCAGCTGGCCGATGCGCCAGTACGCGCGATCGAGCAGCTCGAGCGCCTCCGCGGCCAGCACGGCCTCTGCCGGCCCTTCGAACGACACGGTGAAGTGCGAGCCGACGGCCTGCTGCATGCGGTCGTGGAGATCGGCCTCGCGCTTCCAGCGCTCGAGCGTGGTCTGCGCGTCGCGATCGTCGGGCGCCGCAGCGACCAGCGTCTCGTAGGTGCGCACGGCGAGCAGGCGCTCGCCCATGCGGTACTGGATCTGCCCGAGCAGCGCGCGCGCCTGCGTCAGCTTGGGGTCCAAGGTGAGCGCGCGCTCGAACTCGTCGCGCGCGTCGGCGTCGCGGCGCTCGAGCGACGCGGCCATGCCGGCGCCCAGGTGGAGGCGCGCGTTCTTCGGGTCGGCTGCGAGGGCCTCGCGGAAGCCGTCCGCGGCGGCGCGCGCCTGGCCGGCGTTGAGCGCGCCCCACGCCGCGCGCTCGATCAGGGCGGCGCGCGGATCGACCTGCGCGCCCGGCGCGGCGCAGAACAGAAAGGGCGCGAACAGCAGCAGCCGGATCACTCGCATCGTCCTGACGGCATCATGACACCGTTTCTGCAGCGAAACGTCAAGCGTCCGCCATGCTACTCTTACAGGCTTCACCGATGCCTCAACCCGCCTCAGCCCCCATCGAAGACGGAGTGCTCGACGTCCTGAGGCAAGTGAGCCGGCGTCCGATCGAGCCCTCGCTGGCGAGCGACCTGGTGGCCGACCTGGGCTTCGACTCGCTCCAGATTCTCGAGGCGATCGCCGAGCTCGAAGATCGGTTCGACATCTCGATCCCCCTCAACGACGTGCCGGCCACCCGCACCGTCGCGCAGGTCGTGGCGCAGGTGGCCCGCCTGGTCGGCGACCGGTCGACAGACTGATGTCAGGATTGCGGACCCTGCCCGAGGCGCTTCTGCAGGGGGCACGCACCGACGCGGGCTATGTGTTCGTGGCGGGCGACGCCGAGCGGCGGCGCTCGTTCGCGGATCTGCACGACGCGGCGATGCGGGCGGCCGCGGGCTTGCGCGCCGCCGGCCTTCGGCGCGGCGATCTCGTCGCCCTCGTGCTGCCGGACGCGGAGGCATTTCTTACGACGTTGTTCGGCGCGTCGATGGCGGGGCTGATTCCCGCGTCGCTCTATCCGCCGGCGGCCACAGGCGATCTGCCACGCTATCTCGAGCTGACCGCCTCGATCCTTCGCGGCTCCGGCGCGCGCGCCGTCGTCACCACCCGAACGCTGGCGCCGTCGTTCGAGGCGACACGCGCGTCCTGCCCCGAGTTGGTGCTCGTCCTGTGCCCCGACGACTTCGCCGGTGCGCCGGCGGAGCCGGACCGGCTGCCGTCGCTCGACGACATCGCGTTCGTCCAGTTCACGTCCGGCTCGACCTCGTCGCCCAAAGGCGTGGCGCTGACCCACGCGAACGTGTCGGCCAACATCGACGCGTTTCTCGGGCCGTCGGCGGTCGACGCCTCCGCGGACGACGTGGGCGTCAGCTGGCTGCCGCTCAATCACGACATGGGGCTCGTCGGCATGGCGCTGGGCGCGCTCTACACGGGACGCACGTGCGTCCTGCTGGCGCCCGACGCCTTCGTCCGGCGTCCGGCCGAATGGCTGCGTGCGATCACGCGCCATCGCGGTACGGTCAGCTTCGCGCCGAACTTCGCGTACGATCTCTGCGTCCGGCGCGTGAAGGATCTCGCCGGGCTCGATCTGTCCACCTGGCGTGTGGCCGGCTGCGGCGCGGAGCCGATTCACCCGCCGACGCTGGCGGCGTTCGCAGAGAAGTTCGGCCCCGCCGGTTTCCGCGACACGAGTTTTCTGCCGTGCTACGGCCTGGCCGAGCACGTCCTGGCGGCGACGTTTCCGCCGCGGGGACGGCGGCCGCGCACCGACGTCGTGTCGGCCGACGCGCTGACGGGGCAGGGCGTGGCCGTGCCCCACAGCGGGAGCGGCGCCGCGCTCGCGCTGGTCAGCTGCGGTTCGGCGCTGCCCGGACACCGTCTCCAGATCGTCGGAGACGAGGGCGCGCCGCTGGAGGAGCGGCGTGTCGGCGAGATCCTCCTCGCGGGGCCCTCGGTCATGCTGGGCTACTATAAGCAGGACGTCCTCACGGCCCAGACAATTCGTGACGGCTGGCTGCACACCGGCGATCTCGGGTACCTGTCCGGGGGCGAGCTGTTCGTGTGCGGCCGCGCGAAAGACATCATCATCGTCAACGGCCGCAAGTATCACCCGCAGGATCTGGAGTGGGCCGTGGACGGGATGGGCGGCGTGCGGCGCGGGCGGGTGGTCGCCTTCGGCGCCACCGAACGCGGTCGGGCGGACCGCGTCGTGATCGTCGTCGAGCCGAGCGGCACGGTGCCGCCGGACGTGCTCACGGGTCAGATCCGGCGCGAGATCGGCGACCTGTTCGGGTTGTACGTGGACGACGTCGCGATCGTGCGCAGCGGCACGGTGGGGCGGACGACCAGCGGCAAAGTGCAGCGCGCGGCGACCAAGGCGCGATACGAACAGGGCGGGCTGGGGACACGGGACTAGGGGCTGGGGGTCAGGGGGTCGATGGATCTGCTCGACAAGCTGCGCGTGATTGAGATGCGGCGGGCGACGTTCGCCGACGGCGACGCCATCCCCGGCCTCACGGTCATCGACCGCGTCCTGGGTCCGGGCGAAGTGATCATCAGCGGGCGCCCGACGCTGATGCTCGGCTCGAACAACTATCTCGGCCTGACGCTGCATCCCGACGTGACCGAGGCCGCCCGCCGGGCGGTGCTCGAGTACGGCACGGGCACCACCGGATCGCGCACGGCGAACGGCACCCTCGCGATCCACGAAGATCTCGAGCGCGAATTCGCCGACTGGTTCGGCAAGCGCCACGCGATCATCTTCAGCACCGGCTACCAGGCGAACCTCTCCCTCATCGGCGGCCTGTGCGGCGCGGGCGACGTGATCCTGATCGACGGCGACAGCCACGCGAGCATCTACGACGCGACGCGCCAGACCGCGGCGCAGGTGATCGGCTTCCGCCACAACTCGGCGGAGAGCCTCCGCAAGAAACTCGAACGGCTGCCGGCGGGACGCAACCGGCTCGTCGTCGTCGAGGGGCTGTACTCGATCCGCGGCGACGTGGCGCCGCTGCGCGAGATCGTCGACGTCTGCCGCGCCCACGGCGCCTACATCCTGGTGGACGAAGCGCACTCGCTCGGCACGTTCGGCCGAACGGGTCTCGGGTGCGCGGAGGATCAGGGCGTCCTCGAGGACGTCGACTTCGTCGTCGGCACCTTCTCGAAATCGCTCGCCGGCATCGGCGGCGTCTGCGTGTCGAACCATCCGGAGCTGCGCGCGCTGCATTTTCTCGCCAGGGCTTACGTCTTCACCGCGTCCGGATCGCCGGCCAACATCGCGAGCGTGAGCGCCGCCATCAAGGTCGTGCGCGCGAATCCGGAGCTGCGCGATCGGCTCTGGGCGAACGTGCGGCGGCTGCGCCAGGGACTGCGCGAGCTCGGCTACGTGATCGGCGAGACCGAATCGCCCATCGTGCCGATCCTGATCGGCGACGAAGCGCGGACGATTGCGCTCTGGCAGCGGCTGCTGAGCGACGGGTTGTACGTGAACCTGATCGTGCCGCCCGGCTGTCCGGCGGACGCCTGCGTCCTGCGCGCCAGCTGCTCGGCCGAGCACAGTCCGGAGCAGCTGCGGCGCGCGCTCGACATCCTCGGCCGGGTCGGCGCCGAGCTCGGCGTCACCCGCGTCGCGATGTCGTAGGACGGGGTCAGATCTCGATTTTCGCATTTCGCGCGCGAGCCCGATCCGCGAAAATCGAGAGCTGACCCCGTCTACCGTCTACGGCCCGCCGTCCCGCGGTAACACGACACGCGTCTACAGCCATCCCTCCCGCCGATACCAGGCACACGCGTCCGCCAGCCCTTCACGCAGCCCGATCTGCGCGACGACGCCCAGCCGATCGCGCAGGCGATCCACACGGCAGACGAATCCTTCCGAGGCGAGCTCGGCGTAGCGCCGGCTGTTGATCACCGACGGCCGCCCGCGCAGCGCTCCGCCGGCGTCGCCGGCCAGCGCGGCCAGCCGCGTCAGCGCCAGCGGGATGCGCACGATGCGCGCGCGCACGCCGGCCGCCGCGCGAATGCCCTCGAGCAGATCCCGCGTCGCGACCGGATGCGGGTGGCCGACGAACATCGTCTCTCGCCCCGCCGGGGCGTCGACGGCGGCCGTGATCGCGCGCACGAGATCGGCGATGTGGATGAACGAGTAGGCGGCGTCCGCCCGGCCGACGAGCGGCAGGAAGCCGCGCACGGCCAGGCGGAACACCGGCAGCAGCGCGCGATCGCCGGGTCCGTACACCACGCCGGGGCGGAGAATCGTCCATCGCAGGCCGTCAATGGACGCGATGACGCGTTCGCCTTCGAGCTTGCTGCGGCCGTAGGCGTTGATCGGGGCCGGCGGATCGTCCTCGGACCGCGGCGCCCGCGGCGAGGCCGGGCCGGCCGCGGCGAGGCTGGAGACGTGGATCAGCGGCACGCCGGCGGCCCGCGCCGCCTCGGCGACCGCGCGCGTGCCGTCGACGTTGGCGGTGATGTAGTCGCGCTCGCGCAGCGCCGACACGACGCCCGCAAGGTGCACGACGGCGTCGGCTCCGCGCAGCGTCTCCCGCAGCCCGGCGCGCTCGAACGGACGGCGCACGGCGACGACGCTATCGCCGCGCGCCGCCAAATGCGCGGCGACGTGGCGTCCGATGAAGCCCGACGCGCCGGTCACCGCGATGCGGCGGCTCACAGCGTCTTCTCGTAAATGCGGTACGTCTTGTAGCGCACCGCGCCGGCGTGTGCCGCGGGCTGGTTGATGTCGCGGTTGTCCTCGAGCACCCAGGAGAACTCGGCGCGCACGTACGGCGTGCGCTGCATCTGCCGGTGCCACTCCGCGAGCAGCAGCGGAAAGAGACCCAGGCGGCGATGCCGCCCGTCGATGCCCAGCAGAAGAAGGCGCACCTGCGTGATGTACCGCGCGCGCAGCAGCAGGCGGAGCAGGCCGAGCGGAAAGAGCCGGCCGTTGGTCCCTTTCAATGCCTGGTTGATGTCGGGCACCGCGACGAGGCACGCGACCATCTCGCCGTTCACCTCGGCGCAGATGGTGCACCGGGGATCGAAAATCGGCTTCAGCTCGCGGGCGATCCGGCGGAATTCCGGCGCCGTGGGCGGCACGAATCCCCAGTTGCGCTCCCAGGCGGTGCAATAGATCGCGCGCAGGCGCTCGACCTCGCGGGTGAACTCGCCGAGGTCGAGGGGACGGATGGTGACGCCGTGCTTCTCGCGCAGGCGCCGCGCCGCCCGGGTCAGCGCCGGCGGCACGGGCTGGCGGAGATCCTGGATCCATGCGAAGAGATCCTTCACCTTCGCATAGCCGGCCGCCTCGATCTGCGAGCCGTACTCCGGCGGGTTGTGGGGCATGAGCAGCATCGGGTCGGTGTCGAACCCCTCGACGAGCAGGCCGCACATCTCGTTCAACGACGGGCTGATCGGTCCGCGCACGCGCGCGCGGCCGCGCGTCGTCGCCCACGCCTCGACCGCCGCGAGCAGCGCACGCGCGACGCCGGCGTCCTCGGCTTCGAAGAAGCCGAACATCGCCACGTTGTCGCCGTGCGTCTCCTGGTGCAGGCGATCGTCGATCGCCGCGATGCGCCCCACGATCCGATCGCCGCGCCACGCGAGCATCAGCTCCACGTCCGCGTGCGCGAAAAACGGGTTCTTCTTCGGGTCCAGACGATCGTGTTCGCTGAGCCGCAATGGCGGCACCCAATGCGGGTCGCGCGCGTTGCGCTCGTACATGTAGTCGACGAACCGGCGGATCTCGCGCCGTCTGCGAACCGGGCGAACGTCGATGGAATCGGTCATGCGCTTGGTAATGGTAAACGATGAGGTATCGTTCGTTCGTGCGCTCGTTCGAGTGGATCGCGTTCGCGTATTTCGGGTACCTCATCGTCGCGTGCTGGCTCCCGCCGTTGTCGACCGCGCGTCGCGCGTGGCTGACCGTCGCCTCGGCGTCGGCCGCCGCGGCCGTCTGGGCGACGGCTCACACCGGGCCGTCGTTCGTACGGGAGTGGGCGCCGCCCGCGTACATCCTCGGCGGCTACTTCCTGAGCGGGTACCTGTTCGCGGCGCCGTCCGTTGCGATGGAGGCGTGGCTCATGGCCTGGGATCGCCGGCTGCTGGGCGATCCGGATACGCGGTTCGTCGGCTGGCCGCGCGCGCTCGTCGCGGGCCTCGAGCTCATCTACATGGGCTGCTTCCTGCTGATCCCGGCCGGCCTCGCCATCCTGCTGTTCACGGACCACGCGGCCCTCGTCGACCGCTACTGGACGATGGTAATGGGCGCGGAGTTCGCGGCGTTCGCGCCGCTGGCGTTCATCCAGACGCGTCCGCCCTGGGCGGTCGAACGGAAGCCGCAGCTCGCTGATCCGGCGATCCACCGTCTCGCGTCCCGGATGGTGCAGCAGCTGACCATTCGCGTGAACACGTTTCCCAGCGGACACGCCGCCGGATCGCTGGCCGTGGCGCTGGCGATCGTCGGCGCGCTGCCGTGGACCGGAGCCGTGCTGCTCGTCCTCGCGGCCGGGATCGGCGTCGCCTGTGTGGTCGGCCGCTACCACTACATCGTGGACGTCGTCGCCGGCGCCGCGGTCGCGCTGGCGCTCTGGCTGGCGAATTGATCGGGTGACAGGGATGGACCACAATGAGATCGGGTGGCTCCCCCGTCCAGATTCACCATCGCTCTGAGCGTGTGCGTGTTCCTGCTGGCCGCCGCGCATCCGCGCGCCCAGCAGGGCGGCGGCGGCGGCGTCATCGAAGGCTTCGTCTCGACGCAGAGCGGCACGATCCGTCTCGGCGGCGCCCAGGTGGTGCTGCACAACTCCTCGAATCAGGAAGTGGCCACGGTGCTGTCCGACGGCGACGGCCACTTCCGCTTCACGGCCCTCCAGGAAGGCAAGTACACGCTCACCGCCTCGCTCGAGGGATTCGCGGTCGCGCGGGCGGGCGTCGCCGTGACGCCAGACACGACGACGGAGCGGTCGCTCGACCTGCCGCTGGCCACGCTCACGCAGACGGTCGAGGTGATGGCGCCGGCCTCGATCGTCTCGGCCGCCGACACGCTCGGTTCCGCCGAGTCCGTCAACAGCCACGAGACCGACCAGTTCGCGAACGGGAACGGGCTCGGCGGCGCGCTGCGGCTGCTCGCGAGCGTGATCGAGGTCCCGGGCGGCGTCAGCATCAAGGGGGGAAGGCCGACGCAGGCCGGCGTCCAGATTGGCGCGAGCACGCTCACGGATCCCGTGCTCGGCCTCGTCCATTTCACCCTGCCCGACGACGCGATCGATTCCGTGGCGGTGCTGCCGAACCCCTACGCGGTCGAGTACGGACGCTTCTCGTCGGGGCTCGTCGTCATCCAGACACGGCGAGGCGGCGACGCGTGGCATGTCAGGCTCAATAATCTCAGCCCGACTTTCCGCAGCAAGCGGCATCAGGATCTGTACAACATCAACGGCATCGCCGGCTTCGGCCCGAACTTCGATCTCGGCGGCCCCCTCATCAAGAACCGCGTGTTCGTCGAGCAGACGGCGCAGTACCGGTTCAGCAGCGACGACGTCCCGAGCCGCCCGGAAGAGGAGCGGCGGACCACGCACTGGCTCAGCTCGTTCACGCGCATCGACGCCAACCTGACGTCGAAACACTCGCTCGTCGCGACCGGCGGTTTTTTTCCGAGCATCACGACGCTGGCATCGCTCGGCACGTTCACGCCGCCCGCCGCCACGGTGGACGTGCGCGAGCGCGTCCTGCTCGGCACGGTCACCGAGCGCGCGCTGTGGAGCGACGCGGTGGTCTCGGAGTCCACGGTCCAGGTGCGCGGCTACCGGGCGTCGGTGAAGCCGCAGGGCACGGCGCCGATGCAGCTGTTGCCCGAAACGACGCTGGGCAACTTCTTCAACACCCAGTACCGCGCGCCGACGACGTTTCAGCTGATTCAGACGGCGTCGGGCGCGGCGAAGCTGCGGTCCGGCCTGCATCTGTTCAAAGTCGGCCTCGATCTGCTGATCAACGACTACGACGGCACCAGCGACAGCCGGCCGTTCCTCATCGAGCGCTCGAACGGCACACTCGCGCGGCGTCTGGATGCCTCCGGGCCGTCGATGCAGTCGATGCGGACGACCGACGTCGCGCTCTACGCGCAGGACCGCGTGCAGCCGAGCGCGCGGTGGTTCGTCGAATTCGGCGCGCGGCTCGACCGCGACGGCGTCGTCGGGCGCTGGAACCTCACGCCGCGCATCGGCGCCGCGCTCCTGTTGAACCAGGCGGGCAGCTCGGTGCTGCGCGGCGGGTATGGCCTGTTCTTCGAGCGTACGCCGTCGGCCGCGGGCGCCTTTGCGTACGGCCAGTTCGAGACGTTCACCGACACGCGGTTCGCCGGGAACGGCGTGACGCCGCTCGAGCCGCCGGGGACCTTCGTCCACGTGACCGATCCGGATCTGCGGACGGCGAGGGCGGCCACCTGGGACGTCACGTACGAGTACCGCTGGAAACCGTCATTCTCGGTGCACGCCAGCTTCCTCGATCGCCGGGGCCGTCACGAGCTCATTCTCGATCGGGTGCGCGCGGCGCGCGGCGGTGCACTGCGGCTCGAGAGCGACGGCGGCTCGCAGTACCGCAATCTCGAAGTCGGCGTCCATGCCAGCCACTCGAGCCGGGCCGATCTGACGGTCTCGTACTCGCGCGCGCAGGCTGAAGGGGACTTGAACGCGTTCGGCGCGTTCTTCGACACGATGCTGTGGCCGGTGGTGACGGCCAATGCGTACGGACCGCTGGCCACGGACGTGCCGCACCGCCTCCTCGCGCGCGGACGCCTCCTGCCGACGGCCACGTGGCTCGTCACCAGCGTCGCCGATTGGCGCACCGGTCTGCCGTACTCGCTGGTGGATGCCTATCTCGATTTCGTCGGCCCCCGCAACCAGCAGCGGATGCCGAATTACCTGCGGTTCGACCTCGGGGTCGAGCACCGCTTCCAGATCTTCAAGCTCCGGCCCTGGATCGGCGTGCGCGCCTACAACGCGTTCAACGCCTTTCTGCCGGCCGACGTCCAGGCGAACGTCTCGTCGCCGGCCTTCGGATCCTTTTACAACTCCCAGTTCCGCCAATACAGGCTGCAGGTCCGCTTCGAGCGGTGATCTCGTCAGCGTGGCCCCTTTCGCAAGCATCGATATTGCTTGTCTCCGAGACAGATGATGCCTCGCATCGCGCATACTGTCCGCTCCCGGTGGCGTTGCGTCCCGTTTGCGTGACATGCTGATCCAGAGATGACCTCGCCGGCCGCCTTCACCATCGTCGTCCCGACCTACAACGAGCGCGAGCGCATCGGCGCACTGCTCGATCGGGTGTTCGACGCGTGCGATCGCGAAGGGCTGACCGTCGACGTGGTGATCGTCGACGACAATTCGTCGGACGGCACCGGGGCGGTGGCCGACGAGTGGGCGCGGAGCCGGCGGGTGCGCGTCATCCATCGCGTCGGCAAACTGGGACTCGGGAGCGCCGTCCTGGAAGGGTTCGCGATCGCTCGGACGGACATCGTCGGCGTGATGGACGGCGATCTCAGCCATCCGCCCGAGCTGCTGCCGCATCTGTTCAGAACGATCGCGGACGGCCACTTCGACCTGGCGGTCGCGAGCCGTTACGTCCGCGGCGGTGGCACCGCGAACTTTCCGGCGGGGCGCTGGCTGTTGTCGCGGGCCGGATGCTGGCTCGCCCGTCCGCTGACGCCGGTGAGGGATGCGATGTCAGGATTCTTCCTGATTCGCCGCACGCATTTGGATGGTTTCCAGACCTCGGTGACGGGATTCAAGATCGGTCTGGAGCTGTTCGTCCGATCCCAGCCTCGCCGGCTTGCCGAAGTCGGCTACATGTTCGTCGGACGTACGCGCGGGGAGAGCAAGATGAGCCTCGACGAAGGGACCGGGTTCCTGCGGCAGTTGATGAGCCTGTATCGCGATGCCTTTGCGTCGCCGGTCCGGCGTCCGGCATGCGTCACCGTCTCCACCGGTCAGGAGCCTGCAGCATCAGCGTCGTGATCGGCCCCGCCGCGTTCGCGTACGGCCTGCCACAGCGGGCGGCCTCCAATCCATGCGATCACCACGGCGCCCGCAGACGTACTGAAGCCGTATGAAATGAGGCGTTCGAGCGCGGTGATCGCCGCGGCCGTCGGCAGGTCCACCCCGAATGCCAGCAGCCCCGCGACCAGCCCGCCTTCGACAGGTCCCAGTCCGGCCGCCGCCGGCACGAGGCCGCCGAGCATCGCCAGCATCGAGAGCGTCGCGACCTTCGTGGGCGAGAGCACGACGCCGAACGCCAGCGTCGCGCACGTCAGCCGCAGGACGTCCTGCAGCCACAGCAGCGACGAATAGCCGACGCCTTCCAGGAACACGCGGCTGCTCACGCGATGCCGTGCAAGACGCGCCCGCCAGTCCCCTCGCGCGAAATCGGAACCGCTCAGACGCCACAGCGCGAGGCCGCCGGCCAGGAGCGCCATCGCAAGAGCGGCAAGGATCGTGACCGTCCGCCATCCCGCCGCGAGGGATCGCACGGCAGCCAGCGCCATCGCACCCAGCACGAGGATCGGCGGCACCTCCGACAGTCGATCCCAGACGGCCGCCATGGTCGCCTGCTGCCAGGTGGCCCGGCCGCCGACACGGGCCAGCGCGATGCGACAGGCTTCGCCGCCCGGAGAAGGGGTGAGATTTCCGGCGGCGACGCCGCCCAGCGTGGCGAGCGTCGCGCGCACCACACCGGCGTCCGCGCCGAGCGCGCGCAGAAAGCCACGCCATCGGATGCCGGCGATGAACAGGCTGACGATGTAGAGCGTCAGCGCCGCGGCGGCATACGCGGGCCGGGCGGTCGACAGGCGGTGGACGCTGATCGCGACGGTCTGCCAGATGGCGTGCAAAGTACAATCATCGGCGTGGGTGCGCCGCTTCGCAATTGGATCTTTCGCTTCGTGGTCTCGATCGCCGGCGTGGCGATCGTCGCCGCGGTGCTGTCGGCGCCGGTTCCGCTCTGGCTGCGCCTCGTCCTGCTTGCCGCCGTCGTGGCGATCGCGATCGATCAGGCGTTCCGCCGTGTTCCGGCGTTCGACCCGCGTGGCCGGATCTGCTGGCGCCTGCCGTCATCGCCCCGCGCGAAACGCTGCGCCCTCACGTTCGACGATGGGCCGAGCCCGGCAACGGCCGCGGTGCTCGACATCCTCGCGGCCGAAGGGGTGCCGGCGACATTTTTCGTCCTCGGGACGAATGCCGAACGGCATCCCGGGATTGTCCGGCGCGCGCGCGACGAGGGGCACGCCGTCGGCATCCACGGGATGCAGCACACGAAGCTGGCAGGCGCGGCGGCCGACGACGTTGAGCAACAGGTGTCCGGCGTGACGCGCGTCCTCGCGCGCCTCGGCGTGACACCCGCGAACGTGTACCGAACGCCCCACGGGTACAAATCGCCTGGGGTGTTCGAGGTGGCGCGCCGGCGCGGGCTCACGCTCTGGGCGTGGAGCCGCGGCGTCTGGGACACCGACCGGCCCGATCCGACGGTGCTGGTCCGGCGCGCGACGCGCCTGGCGCGGCCCGGCATGGTCCTCCTGCTCCACGACGGCCGCGGCGAAGAGCCGCAGCCCGACGTCCAGCCGATGCTGGCCGCCCTTCCCGCGATCATCCGGGAGCTCAAGCACCGGGGCTTCGCCTTCGTCCGGGTCGGAGACGTGTGAAGGTCGGCATCCTCTGCGAGAACTACTTTCCGACGCTCGGCGGCGAGCAGGAGCACATCTTCAATCTCCGGCGTCACCTCGAATGTCCGCGCGACGGCTCGCCGCCCGTGGACGTTCGGATCATCGTGCCGCACGTGGCCTTCGACCGGTGGCACGGCCCGCCCGACGACGACCATGTCCTGCGTCCGGCGCACTCGGTGCGGGTGCACGGCGAAGGCTCGGCGTCGCAGATCACGATCACCCCGTCGGCATACGGCGCGCTGCGCAGGCTCTTCGCGCGCGAACGATTCGACCTGCTGCACATCCATGCTCCGGTGGACATCGGCCTGTCCGCGTGGGCGTTGTGGACGTTCCACGGCCCGATCGTGGGCACGATCCACAGTTACTTCACCCACACGCGCAAGCGGCATCTGCTCGCGCCCTGGTACCGGTATGTGATGGGGCGCATGACGCGCGTGATCGCGGTGAGCGAGTCGGCTCGCGATGCGCTGTCGCGTTACGCGCGTTTCGACAGCACGATCATCGGGAACGGCGTGGACTGCGACGCGTTCCAGTCCGGCCGCCCGCTCCCACGGTTCGCTGACGGGATGACGAACATCCTCAGCGTCGCCCGCCTCGAACCGCGCAACGGCATCGATCTGATCATCGACGCCTTCGCGCTGCTGGCGCGCGAGCAGCCCCGCCTCCGGCTGCTGCTGGCGGGGGAGGGGCCGTCGCGCGACCGGTACGAGGCGCAGGCCGCGCGGCTGCCGGCATCGATCGCGTCGCGCGTGCTGTTCCTGGGCGCGGTCTGGGCCGAGCGCGCGGACCTCTACGCGTCGGCACAGTGCTACGCGCTCGGCGCGCGCAAGGCCAGCTTCTCGATCCTGCTGCTGGAGGCGCTCGCGGCCGGCTTGCGCGTCGCCGCGCTGCCGGGCGAAGGCACGAACCGCGCCGGCGACCACTGGTCGCTGGCCGAGATGGCGCAGTCGGAAACGCCGGATGCGTACGCCGTCGCGCTGCAGCGAGCGCTGGCCCCGGCGACACCAGACGCGGTCGCGCAGTCCCGCGCCATGGCGCGGCGGCACGACTGGAGCGTGGTGGTGCCGCGGATTCGGCGCGTCTACGGCGAGGCGCTCGGCGGGAATGGCCGGTGATCGGAGGAGCGGAGGAGGGGTGACGAAGGGGCCGTCCCCGTCGGCTGTCGTCGCTGCCGCGGTCGTCGGCACCCGCCTTCCGATTCTGTTGTTCGGCGCGGTAGCGGTCGCGATTGCGGGAACAGTCCCTCCGCCGGCGGCCGAAGCGGTCTGGAGAGTGTCGTCGCGCGAAGTGCCCAACATGCTCGCGCGCTGGGACACGTTTTACTACTACACCATCGCGACCGACGGCTACAGCTGGGACCCGGCGGTGTTTCGTCACTACAACGTCGTGTTCTTTCCGTTGTACGCGCTGCTGATGCGCTGGGGCGGCGCCGCGATCGGCGGCCATCCGCTGCTGGCAGGACTGATCGTGTCGTTGACGGCGTTCACCGGCGCGATGGTGCTGTTGTACCGCCTGGCGCGGCTCGACGCCGGCGAGGACCTCGCGTGGAGGGTCATCCTCCTGATCTCGACGTTTCCGTACGCCTTGTACTTCTCCGCGGTCTACACCGAATCGCTGTTCCTGCTGCTGAGCGTCGGCGCCTTCTACGCCATGCGGCGCGGCCGTCCCGGGTGGGTGGCCGTGTGCGGCCTCGCGGCGGGTCTCACGCGTCCCAACGGGTTCTGGCTGGCGTTGCCGCTCGCCTGCCTGGCGCTGTGGCCGCCGGACGGTATCGCTCCCGGCGAACGCCGGCGTCCTCCGATCCGGCTGCCGATCGGGTTGCTGGTCGCGTGCGTGCCGGTTCTCGGCGTGGCGATGTTTTCGAGCTATCTCCACTGGCGGTTCGGAGATGCGCTCGCCTGGGTCCACGGGCAGGCCGCGTGGGGTATGCCTCTCCTGCTGCGGCGCGGCGCCCCCGATCCGGGAAAGCTTCCGGGCGAGTGGGCGATCAAACCGATCGAAGTGATCACCTGGGTCGGCAACATCGCCGCGTTCGGCGCGGCCGCCTTCGCGATTCGCCCGGTCTCGAAGCGGTTCGGCCTCGCCTACGGCGCGTGGATCGCGGTCAATATCTTCCCGCCGGTGGCCGCGCATCTGTTCATGTCGATCGGGCGATTCATTTCCGTGCTGTTCCCGTTCTTCTTCTGGCTCGCGATTCGGCTGCCGCGCGAGCGGCTGATACGCGTGGCCGGCGTCTTCGCCGCGTGTCAGGCCGTGCTCGCGATGTGGTTCTTCCTGTGGCGTCCGGTCGTCTGAGGCTCAGGTCGCCGGATCCGGCGGCGCGGCGAGACGCGTGATCGCTGTAGCGGCCAGCGCGGCGAGCACGATGTTGCGCAGCACGACCAGCAGCAGCGCCGGGAGCTCGCCGGCCAGAACCCGGCCGTAGACGGTCCAGAGCAGCTGCGTCAGCAGGATCACGATCGCGGCGAGGAGGCCGAGGCGCTGTTCACCCTGCGCCCACGCGATCGCCGCGGCGGGGGCCAGCCAGATGACGTACTGCGCCGACAGGAGAGCCGAGAGCAGCAGCAACGCCGAAACGGCGGCCAGCCATCCCGCGCCCACGCGGTTCAAACGCGCGCCGCGCCAGCTGCTCCAGACGCAGATCGGCGCCGCGGCGAGGAACATCGCGATCGACGCGGCGCCGTTGATCGCGCCGATCCGCCACGCGCCGCTCTCCATTCGCAGCGTCCCGGAATCGGTCAGGTGGACGAGGCTGCCGGCGAGGCTCTCGATCTGCCAGCCGGTCGCCCCGCGAAACGTCAGGACCTGCACGATGCCGCGTGGCCCCGCGAGCCACAGCGCCGCGCCGCCGAGCACGGCCGCGGCGGCCGCGAACGCGGCCAGCGCCAGCACCGATCGCCGACCGCGCCACGGGACGACGAGCAGGGTCGCGAGCACGAGAGGCCAGAGCTTGAAGGCGGTGCCGATCGCCAAGGCGGCCCCCAGCGCGATCGGGCGATCCCTTCTCCACGCCGCCACCGCGAGGACGGCCGCTGCCGTCGACCAGGCGTCCACCCGGTTGAAGAAGAGCCCGAGCACCGGGAGAATCGCGGCCGCACCGCAAGCCGCCGCCACGATCCCCCACCCCCAGAGCAGCGATCCGATGATGACCGCGTCCGCAATCAGATCCAGGACGACGACGCCCAGGCCGAAGCCGCCGCGCCGGCCTGGCAGGCGGGCGAGCGCTTTGAAGACGAGCAGCGTCCCGATCGGATGCTCGACCGGATAGTCGACGTACGGGCGGCCGGCCGTACTGCCGATCTCGTAGTACCGGTCGAAGTCGCTGGCCGGTCGGGCGCTCTGTGTGGCTGAGATG
>JAYVYV010000310.1:0-8912 GCA_043783985.1 Acidobacteriota bacterium
CCGCATCGCGCGGCAACTGCGGCAGCGCGCCGACGCCGATGTCGAGCATGCCGCCGCTCTTCGTGCTGGTGGCTTCGCCGGCCTTCTCAACCTGCGCGAAGATATCGGTGAGCATATCGCCGAGGAACACCGACAGAATGGCCGGCGGCGCTTCGTTGGCGCCGAGCCGATGATCGTTGCCGGCGCTGGCGATGCTGGCGCGCAGCAGCCCCTGCCAGCGGTTGACCGCGCGGATTACCGCGGTGCAGAACACCAGGAACTGCAGGTTGTCGTGCGGGCTGGCGCCCGGCCCGAGCAGGTTGTTGCCCTCGTCGTCGCTCATCGACCAGTTGAGGTGCTTGCCCGAGCCGTTGACGCCGGCAAACGGCTTCTCGTGCAGCAGGCAGGCGAGGCCGAACTTCGGCGCCGAGCGCTTGAGCGTTTCCATCATCATCATCTGATGATCGGTGGCGACGTTGGCGTTCTCGAACACCGGCGCGATCTCGTACTGGCTCGGCGCGACCTCGTTGTGGCGCGTCTTCACGGGCACGCCGACCTTGTACAGCTCGGTCTCGACTTCGGACATGAAGGCCATCACGCGGTCCGGAATGGCGCCGAAGTACTGATCCTCGAGCTCCTGTCCTTTGGGCGGTTTGGCGCCGAACAACGTGCGGCCGGCGTTGATGAGATCCGGCCGCGAGAGGTAGAAGTACTGGTCGATCAGGAAATATTCCTGTTCGGGGCCGCAGGTCGTGACCACGCGCTCGGCCGTCGAGCCGAACAGCTTGAGGATGCGGACCGCCTGCTTCGACAGCGCTTCCATCGAGCGCAGCAGCGGCGTCTTCTTGTCGAGCGCTTCACCCGTCCAGCTCACGAACGCCGTCGGGATGACGAGCGTCGTCGCGTTGCCGCTGCGGAGGAGCCATGGCGGGCTCGTCGGATCCCACGCCGTGTAGCCGCGCGCCTCGAAGGTGGAGCGCATGCCGCCCGACGGGAAGCTCGACGCATCGGGCTCGCCGCGCACGAGCTCCTTGCCCGAGAATTCGAGCACCGCTTTCCCGTCGCTGGTCGGCGACAGAAACGAGTCGTGCTTCTCGGCCGTGATGCCGGTCAGCGGCTGGAACCAGTGCGTATAGTGGGTCGCGCCGTGCTCGACCGCCCACTCCTTCATCGCGGAGGCGACGGCATCGGCCACCGAATTGTCGAGCGGCTCGCCGTGCGTCATCGTGCGGCGCAGCGCGTGGTACACCGGTCTGGGGAGACGCGTCTGTTGCACTTCGTCGCTGAACACGAGGCTGCCGAACGCTTCCGTGACGCGCGCCGCGCGCGGCTCTTTTGCTTCCGTGACGGACCAATTGCGGATCGACCCGATCGCTTCGCCGAGCACTCTGGACCCCATCGCTGCGCCCCCTTGAAACCAAATCTTGAAGCCTGGATGACTTGTGCATTATCCCAAAACGCCTGCTAAAGTTGCAATCATTCGGCGACAGGATTGCCGCGTGCTTGCGGATTTGATGCAAAGTGTCGATCGAAATGTGCAGATCGTGCAGCAAACGGCGATCAGTTCTGGAGAGAGGCCGGCCAGCCAAGCAGCACGAGAAATTCCGCGAGCACCATCGCGGTCGCGCCCCAGATCTCGACATCGGCGACCCGGAACGCCGGTACGGTCAGGGCGAAACCGTCGCGTTCACGCTCGACGGCCACCAGATGCCGGGGGTTCAGCAGGTCGTCGACGGCGATCTCGAGGATGCGTGCGACCTCTCCGTCCGACGGTGTCAGCCGGGGCCGGTCCGGGTTCACCGCGACGATCGGATGCAGGCGAAATCCGCTGACCGGAATGTCGAGCGGCGTCAGCGCGCCCAGGACGCGCACCTCGTCCAGCGGCAGCGCGATCTCCTCGTGCGCCTCGCGCAGCGCCGCCTGCTCGAATGTTTCTCCCGGATCGACGACGCCGCCGGGCAGCGAGACCTGACCGCCATGGCGGACGCTGTCGGAGCGGACGGTGAGGATGATGTGCGCGGCGCCACGGACCGGAAGAAACCGCGGAGATCGCGAAGACCCCAGAGGATCCGTTTTTTCAGCGTTCTCTGCGAGCTCCGCCGTTCCTTCTTTGGGGAACACCAGCAGGAGGCCGGCGGCGTTGCGGGCGCGCGCGGGGCTCGGGCCGGCCGGCCATCGGCGGCGCGGCACCGGCGCCAGCCGGTCCTGGGCCGACGCTCCAGGCAGCGGCGATCGAAGGGCGGTCTCCAGGCGCTCAACCGCCTCGGCGAAGGTCACGGGGGACAAAAAACGGCAAGTTACAAGCAGGAACCATTGTCAATTGAGTCACGGAACGATCGTCATGCCGGTGCAGCTGCTTTGCGGCGCGGGGTACGAGCCGGCGGTGATCGCCTTGACGACTTCCGACGAGATGAACGCGTAGCCGGCGTCATTGGGGTGAAGGCCGTCGGGCGCGTAGTTCGAGGCGACGTAACTCCGCGCGTCGCACATCAGGTCGATGACCCTGATCGAGGACGAGACGAGCGGATTCACCACCGTCTTCGACATGCCGACCGCGGCGCGCTGCGCGGCCTGGCGTTGCGCGAGCGAGGCGCCCGCCAGAAACGGCAGCCCGGCGGTGTTGGGCACATTGAGGATCACGATCCGTGGCGAACCGGCGCGCGCGCGGATGCCGGCCAAAAGCGTCGCGTAATCGGTGCCGAACGCCTTCACCTGCGTGTCGATGTAGCCGTTGGTATCGCTGCCGCCCGCCCCGCCGCCCAGAGCCGAGGTGATGGTGTTGATTTCGTTGACGCCGGCGAAGATGGTGACGATCGTCGCGTTCGTCTGCACGAACGACATCTCGTGTTCGATGAAGTTGCCGACGATCACCCGCCCGTATTGCGCGCCCAGCGTCTGGAAATCCCGACCGATGACCGCCGTGGGGATCCCCAGATTCAGGTTGGTGACCGTGAAGCCAAGAGCTTTGAGCGCGCGAACCGTCACCGGCACGTAGCCCATCCCGTTGGGGCAGTCGGTCAGGAAGAGGCACTCCGCGCTGGATCCGACGCCGTTGGCGTCGCTGGCCCCGACCGCCGTGTAAAAGATGGGGGAGCCCGCGGCGGGGGGCCCGGGCGCCGTCGGGCTCGTTTCACCAAGTCCCAGCTTGTTACAACCCGTCGCGACCGAGACGGAGGCCGCAAACACGCAGATCCGCAGAATTGGAGAATTGCGTAGAGACTGAAAAATCGTGCTCGCGGATGCCCACATGTGTTCGCTGCCCTTCATTAGAATGGCATATTCGAACGGAGGCCGGGTCTGTATCTGTTCTCGCAGCTGAGGCGTATGGCGACGACGGCGGCGGCCATGGCGATTGGAGGCTTCAACGTGGCCACCCAGCGTCCCGAGACGCCTGTCGAGCTCGCGCCGGGCGATCCGGCCCCCGATTTTTCGCTGCCGGGATCCGATGGGCGCACGTATCGTCTAAAGGAGCTGGTGGGACACCCGGTCGTGATCGCCTGGTTTCCCAAGGCGTTCACCGGCGGCTGAACGGCCGAGTGCAAGTCGCTCAGTTCGAGCGACGAGGCGTTGCGGCGGCTCGGCGTCAGTTATTTCGCCGCCAGCGTAGACTCTGTCGACGTGAACACGCAGTTCGCCGGCACGCTGGGGCTCACGTACCCGATTTTGAGCGACGCCACCAAAGACGTGGCGAGGGCCTACGGGGTGCTCGCGCCGAGCGGGTACGCGTCGCGCTGGACGTTTTACATCGGAGCGGACGGCCGCATTCTGGACATCGACAAAAAGGTCAGCGCCGCGTTCCACGGCCGCGACGTCGTCGCGAAGTTGACCAATCTTCGGGTGCAGGGTTAAGCGGAACCCCGAGCCCTCTCACAAGCTGGCCGCGGCCAGGCTGGAGCGTACATGGCACTGCTTGATCGATTTCGCGCGCATCCCGGTCACAAGAACCCCGACCCCGCCGCCCGCCTGCAGTTCGTGCAGGAGATTCCACTAGACGAGCGCGAGTTGCTGGGCGAAGTGGCGCGGGACGATCCCGACGCGCGCGTACGGCGCGCGGCCGTCGCGAAGCTGATGGATCCCGCGGCGCTCGCCGCAGTGGCGAAGGCCGACACAGACGAGTCGGTGCGCTCCCAGGCGCTGTCGATGATGCGCGACATCGCGCTCGAAGCTTTCGAGGGCCTCGGCGAGGCCGACAGCCTGGCCGCGGTCGCGGCCGTCGACGATCCGAAGACGCTGACTGGCATCGCCAAGAACGCCCCACGCGAGGCGACGGCGCTGGCCGCGCTGTCGCGGGTGACCGACGGCCACGCGCACGGAGCGATCGCGCGCCACGCCGGGCACGAGCAGGTGCGGCGGGCGGCGTTCGACGGCCTGCACGATCACGGCGAGCTGCTCGGCGTCGCTCTCAACAGCGAATTCAAGGATCCGACGCTCGCCGCCGTGGAGCGCATCACCGACCGCGTCGAGCTCGAGCAGATCGCCGCGCGCGCGAAGAACAAGAGCGCGTCGAAGCGCGCCCGCGCGATCGTGCGCGAGATGGACGAACGGCTGGCCGCCGACGAGAAAGAAGCCCGCGACGCTGCTGAAGCCGCCGCGGCGGCTGCCTTGCCGCAGCCCGTCGAGCCGGATCCCGCCGAGATCGCCCGCCTGGCGCGCGAGGCCGCGGATCGGCAGCCGGATCCGACGGGCGAAGACGCCGCACGTGCCGAGGCCGACCGCCAGGCGCGTGAGGTGCGGGACGCCGCCGCGCGCCCGCGCGTCGAGCTGTGCGAGCGGATCGAAAAGCTGCACGGGGCCGCTGCGCTCGACGAGCTCGACGCCGCGACCGCCGAGTGGGAAGGGATGCCGGCGATCGACGATCGCGGCACGCACGACGAGCTGATGCGCCGTTTCGAGCGCGCGGCACGCGCCTGCCAGAAACGGCACGCCGAGTGGAAGGACATCGAGCGCCGCCGCGCCCGTCTGCGAGAGCTCGCCGCCGACGCCGCGCGCGCCGCGGCGCTGGAGGATGTGCCGGCCGCGCGCAAGCAGTTCGCCGCGATCCGCCGCGAATGGCACGACCTGGGCGCCGGGATGATCAACGATCCCGCCGTCACCGAGCAGTACGCCGCGGCGCAAACCGGCTTCGCCGCGCGCGACGCGGCGGCGCACGACGAAGAACAGAAAACGCGGCGCGAGGCGCTGATCCGCGCGCACCAGCTCGTCGTCCGCATCGAGGCGGTGGCGTCGCGCGCCGATCTGAACCTCAAGTCGGGCGAGCGCGCACTCAAGGAGATTCGCGCGGCGCTGAGCTCCATCCCGCAGCTCCCGTCGAAGAAGGACTACGAGGAGGTCGTCAAGCGCCTCAAAGGGGCGCAGAACGCGCTGATGCCGAAAGTGCAGGAGTTGCGCGACGTCGCCGACTGGCAGCGCTGGGCGAACGTCGGCATCCAAGAACAGCTCTGCGAAAAGATGGAGGCGCTCACAGCGGTCGAGGATCCCGAGGCGATCGCCGGGCAGGTGAGGACGCTCCAGGAGCAATGGCGTCAGGCCGCAGACGTTCCGCGCGCGCAGGGCGAGGCGCTCTGGAAACGGTTCAAGACGGGACACGACGCCGCGTGGACGCGCTGCGAAGCGCATTTCGCCGCGCAAGCCGAGACGCGCGGCGGAAACCTCGCGAAGAAAGTCGCCCTGTGCGAGCGCGCCGAGGCGCTGGCCGACTCGACCAACTGGATTCAGACCGCCGACGAGATCAAGAAGCTGCAGAGCGAGTGGAAGACGATCGGCGCGGTCAGCCGAGGCCAGGAGAAATCGATCTGGGAGCGCTTCCGCGGCGCCTGCGATCGCTTCTTCAGCCGCCGTCATGCGGACCTGGCCGAACGCAAAACGGTGTGGGCCGAGAACCTCGCGAAGAAGGAAGCACTGTGCGTCAAAGCCGAATCGCTCAAGGACTCGACCGAGTGGGACGCGGCGGCCGGTGAGATGAAGCGGCTGCAGGCCGAGTGGAAGACGATCGGCCCGGTGAAGAAGAGCCGCTCGGAAGCCATGTGGCAGCGGTTCCGAGGCGCCGCGGATCATTTCTTCGCGCGCTACGCGCAGCGCCACGACATCGCGCGCGGCGAACGGGTCGCCGCCCGCGAAGCGATCTGCGCGGAGCTCGAGTCGCTGGCGGCCCCAGTCCGCGGTCCTCACTCGTCGGTCAGTTCGGAGTCGTCAGCCGACAGTCACGAATCCGCAATCCCCGAATCCGCAATCCCCGATCCGCAAGCCGCAATGGAAGAGCCGCCCGCGGACCTGATGGCGAATGTGCGGGCGCTCAGAGGCCGGTGGCAGGCCGAGCTTGCGGCGCGAGGCGTGGATCGCGATCGCGCGCTGGCGCTCGACGAGCGCTTCGCCGCGGCGTTCACCGGTGTCATCGCGCGCTGGCCGTCGGTGTTCGGCGGCTCGGACCTCGATCCCGACGCGAACCGCAAGAAGATGGAAACGATCGTTCAGCGCATCGAGGCGCTCGCGAAATCGATTGCCGGCCCGGCCGCCTCCGGCGGCGACGCCGCGGTCTCACCCACGACGCGTCTCGCGCAGATGCTGAAGGACGCGCTGGCCGCCAACACGATCGGCGGCAAAACGGACGACGACAGCCGGTTCCGCGCGGCGGGCGAGGAGGTGCGGCAGGCGCAGGCGGCGTTGTCGCGGATCGGGCCGGTGCCCGATCAGACGCGGCGGGCGCTTGCGGACCGGTTCCAGCGCGCCACCCGCCGCATCTCGGATGCGACGCCGAAGGTTACTGTGCGATCTTGATCAGCTCGACGTCGAACACGAGCAGGCCGTACGGCGCGCTCTTGCCTTTGTAAGCCAGGCTCTCGGGGATCCAGAAGCGCGTCTTCTCGCCTTCGAACATCAGCTGCAGACCCTCCCCCCAGCCGGGGATCACGCCGTCGAGCGCGAAGGTCGCGGGCTGTCCGCGCACGACGGAACTGTCGAACATCTTCCCGTCGGTCGTCCACCCGGTGTAGTGCACCGTCACCTCGCTCGTCGCTTTCGGATGGCGTCCGCCGACGCCCTGCTGCAGCACTTTATAGGCAAGGCCGCTTGCGGTCTTCTTGGCGTCGGGGGGCGGTGCTTTCACGTCGGCCGGCGCCCGCGTCGGGATGTCGATCAGCTCGATGTCGAACACCAGCATCCCCTTCGGTTCGCGCGCCCCTTTGTAGGCGAGCGCCTCGGGGATCCACAGCCGGCGTTTTTCACCGGGCACCATCAATTGCAGCCCTTCGCTGAAGCCGGCAATGACGCGGCCGACAGGGAAGCTCGACGGTTTGCCCCGGGTGACCGAGCTGTCGAACATCGAGCCGTCCGCCTTCCATCCGGTGTAATGGATGGTGACCACATCGTCTTTTGCGGGATGGTCGGTGCCTTTGCCCGGCGTAAGCACCCGCGTCGCGAGACCGGATGCGGTTTTGGTTGCGTTAGCCGGCGGCGCGGCGACGTCAGGCGGCGCCGCCATCGTCGCCGGCGGAGCGGTTTGCGCCGACGCGGCGGCGGAGGCACAGACGAAGACGAGGACGGGAAGCATTCGCATGCCGCCCATCTTACCCGTGCTGTCTCCGCGCCGCCAATGAGCCGGGATCGATGAGCTCACGGTACGATCGCGAGCAGTGAAGATCGTGATGCCGATCGTGACCAGTTCTACGGGACGCGTGGGCTCGCGATCCGGGAACGGGACGGCACGTCATGACGTGCGCTGAACGCAGCCGTGTCTGATGGCTGCGGTCGGCCGCCTGGCGTGCGGCGCCGGAATCAAGGCACCACGTTCGCAACGACGACGTTGACGCTCACCGTCTGCCGATTTCCGGCGGCGTCGCGCGCGATGGCCGTCAGGACGTGGGCGCCGTTGGGGACGGTGGCGCTGTTCCAGGCAAGCTCGTAAGGCGCCGACGCGAGTTCCGCGCCGAGGGTGACGCCGTCGAGGGTGAGCTGCACGCCGGCGACGCCGATATCGTCGGCGGCGCTGGCCGCGAACGCGATCGTGCCGGTCACAGTGGCGCCGGCCAGCGGGCTCGCGATCGCGACGGTCGGCGGCGTGGTGTCGTTGGCGACGGTCACGCTGACGGTGGCGGTGCTGCGGTTACCGGCCGCGTCGCGCGCGACGGCCCCCAGGACGTGCGCGCCGTTGGGGACGGTCCCGCTGTTCCACGTCACCTGATACGGCGCGACGGTGAACTCCGCGCCGAGGGTGACGCCGTCGAGGGTGAACTGCACGCCGGCCACGCCGATATCGTCGGATGCGTTGGCCGCGAACGCGATCGTGCCGGTCACGGCGCCGGCCAGCGGGCTCGCGATCGCGACGGTCGGCGCGGTCGTGTCGTTGGCGACGGTCACGCTGACGGTGGCGGTGCTGCGGTTACCGGCCGCGTCGCGCGCCACGGCCGCCAGGACGTGCGCGCCGTTGGGGACGGTGGCGCTGTTCCACGTCACCTGGTACGGCGCGACGGTGAACTCCGCGCCGAGGGTGACGCCGTCCAACGTGAGCTGCACGCCGGCGACGCCGATATCGTCGGCGGCGCTGGCCGCAAACGCGATCGTGCCGGTCACGGTGGCGCCGGCCAGCGGGCTCGCGATCGCGACGGTCGGCGGCGTCGTGTCGTTGGCGACGGTCACGCTGACGGTGGCGGTGCTGCGGTTACCGGCCGCGTCGCGCGCCACGGCCGCCAGGACATGCGCGCCGTTGGGGACGGTCCCGCTGTTCCAGGTCACCTGATACGGCGCGATGGTGGACTCCGCGCCGAGGGTGACGCCGTCGAGGGTGAGCTGCACGCCGGCGACGCCGATATCGTCCGCGGCGCTGGCCGCAAACGCGATCGTGCCGGTCACGGTGGCGCCGGCCAGCGGGCTCGCGATCGCGACGGTCGGCGGCGTGGTGTCGTTGGCGACGGTCACGCTGACGGTGGCGGTGCTGCGGT
>JAYVYV010000311.1:0-3405 GCA_043783985.1 Acidobacteriota bacterium
CGGTAGCGCAGGCCTGTAGGCCTGCTGGCGCCTAGGACGTCGGCACGAGCCTCGTCACGCGGATGGCGACGCCGACGACGTACTCGACCTGGATGCGATCGCCGGGCTCGAGGTTGTTGCCCATCACGGCTTCGGGACCGACCCGGGCGACGCTGACCTGGCCGTCCGGATCCTCGACGTCGGTGAAGTAGACATCCCACGAGATCTGGCCGTGAATGCTGGTCGGCTGGACCTTCTTGAGAATACCGTCGCGCGTTCCTTTAAGCACGTTGTCCCCAACACAGTATCCGCTTGAACGGGTAGAAGAACGGCCGCGAGTCGTCCAGCTGAGCCAGCAGGCGGCGGCGGTACTCGGCGACGAACGGCTCGAACACGTCCGCAGGCAGGTGCCGCTGGTACTCCGTCAGCAGCGTCCCCTTGACCCACTCCACGACATCGTCGCGCGACCCCAGAATATGAGGATAGACGATCAGCCGCACGTTCGGATCGGAGAAGCCGCAACGGTACAGTAGGCGCGCGTAGGCGTCGGGCGTCAGTACCGGCTGCGAGCGGCGCCAGCCGCCGAATGCCGGCAGGAACGGCTCGGACGCCGCCAGCTCTTCCGCCAACAGATGCGTCAGCGTGTCGTGCTGCGCGGGTACCTGGAAGGCGAGCTGCCCTTCCGGCGCGAGCGCGGCCGCCAGCTGTCCGATCAGGCGCTCGTGGTCCTCCACCCAGTGCAGCGCGGCGTTGGAAAAGAGCAGGTCCCAGCCCCGGTACGGCTGCCCTTCGACGCGCTCAGGGCATCCCGAGCGTATCGAGGGATGACGCCTTCGCGCTCCGTCTGCGGCGACGAAGTCTTCAATCGTGCCGGCCTCGAAGCGCAGGTTGGGAGGCAGGGCGGCGTCCCGCGTGCCGGCGAGCATGCTGGCAGATCGGTCGATGCCGACCGTGTCTCGCGCCCCGAGCTGCTCGTGCATCGCGCGCGTCAGCTTGCCGGTGCCGCAGCCGAGATCGACGACGCGCATGCCGGGCTTCGGGCGGACGAGCGCCAGCAGATCGACGAACGGCTGCTCGCGCTCGCGCTCGAACTTGTCGTACTGCCTCGGGTTCCAAGTGTCCGCGTCCTGGTGTCCCTGGCCGCCTTGGTGTCCTTGGTGCCTCGTCATTCTTCCTCAAACGGCAGGCGATCCGGCGTGTCGTTGACGTCGTAGTCGCCGCGGAAGTTGTGCACGCTGACGCCGAGCAGCCGCACCGGCCGCGTGCCGGCGCCGGTCTTCTCGAGCAGACGGACGGCACGCGCCGTCAGTTCCGCCTCGTCGCGGGTCGGCAGCGACGAGTGGCTGCGCGTGATCGTCGTGAAATCATCGTAGCGGACTTTGATCGTCACCGTGCGGGCCAGCATCTGGCGGCGCTCCAGCCAGGAGATCGCGTGCGATGCCATCTGCGCGATCTCGGTGCGGATGGTGGCGAGGTCGGTCAGGTCTTCGGGATAGGTGTTCTCCGACCCGGACGACTTGGCCTCGCGGTTCGGCGTCACCGGGCGATCGTCCACGCCGTTGGCGAGCTGGCGCAGCCAGTCGGCGAGGCTGCCGACCGTGTCGCGCAGCAGCTGCAGATCGGCGGTGCGGACGTCGACCAGCCGCTCGATGCCCTTGCCGCGCAGCTTCTCGGCGGTCACCGGGCCGACGCCCCACAGCGCGTCCACCGGCAACTGCTGCAGGAACGGCTCGACCCGGCCGGGGCTGATCACAGTGAGGCCGTCCGGCTTCTTCCAGCCCGACGCGATCTTCGCGAGGAACTTGTTCGGCGCGACGCCGGCCGACGCGGTCAGCCGGGTGTCGGCGCGGATCCGCTCCTTGAGCCGCTTCGCCACGCTGGTGGCGAGCGCCTCGCCCCAGGCGTTCTCGGTGACGTCGAGGTAGGCCTCGTCGAGCGACAGCGGTTCGACCAGCGGCGTGACCTCGCGAAAGATCGTGAACACCGCGTTGGACGCGGCCTTGTAGCGGGCGAAGTCCGGCCGGACGATCACGAGCGCGGGGCAGAGCCGGACCGCCCGGGACATCGGCATCGCGGAGTAGACGCCAAAGGCGCGCGCCTCGTAGCTCGCCGCCGCGACCACGCCGCGCCCCTCGGGCCGCCCGCCGACCGCCAGCGGTTTGCCCCGCAGCGCCGGATCGTCGCGCTGCTCGACCGACGCGTAGAACGCGTCCATGTCGACGTGGAGGATGCGGCGCACATCCGTAGGATAGCGCGCCCGCCGGGTTACTTCACCGTCACCGTCAAGCAGCCGCTGCGCAGCTCGGTGGTCGGCGTCGTCTCGCTGTCGACGAGACGGAACATGACGTCGAAGACCGTTCCCGCCGCAATCATCGGCGCGAGAAATTCGAAGTTCGTCGTGCCGGTGCCATTGGCGGCGGTCGCGACGGTCGCGACGCCGGTGCCGAGCAGGAACGTGACGAAGGCGGGCGCCGCAGGGTCCGCCGCCGACCACGGCGACAACCCGAGCGCGCGCTGGCACACGCCGTCCGACCCGAGCGCCCGGCCGATTTCGGGTGCGCGCTGGATGATGTAGTTCGCGTTGGGCCGCGCGCCGGTGATCAATACGCTGATGTCGGCGGCGAAGGTCGCCGACGGAATTGCCTTCGGCGTCACGCTGACGCCGCCGGCCCCTGCTCCGTTCACCGCGGCGATCGCCGACTGATGGGTTCCCGCGGGGATGATCGGGCCCGGCGCCGTGGACGAGGATCCGCACGCAGGAAACAGCAGCGCCGCCGCAATGATGGTTGCCACACTGGATCTCATGGGTCCTCCGATTTTCGACGCGCACGCACGTTCGCCATAATCTGGCCCGGACAGCGCGCCAAAGCCATGACGCGCATCTGAAATGAATCTGACCTGGCGCTGACCCTCTAAGGTGATAAGCGGCCTCGACTTGCCGGTTCCTGCGACACTCGCGTGCTACCATCCGGGTTCGCGCCATGTCAGCCCCTCAGGATCGATCGGTGCGTTTCGGTCCCTTCGAGCTCGACGTGCGGTCGGGCGACCTCAAGAAGCAGGGGCGCCGCATCCGGCTGCAGGAGCAACCGCTGCTCGTACTGCAAATGTTGCTCGAGGGGCCGCCGGGCGAACTGGTGACCCGCGATGAGTTGCGGGCCCGCCTGTGGCCCGGCGGCACCTCGGTCGACTTCGACGATGGCCTCAACACCGCTGTGATGCGATTGCGCGAGGCGCTGGGCGATGCCGCGAAGCGGCCGCGCTACATCGAGACGCAGCCGCGGCGGGGCTATCGCTTCATTGCACCAATCAACAGGGCGCCAGCGGCTGGAGGAGTGGCCAGCATCCGCTCGGTTGCAGTTCTGCCGCTCGACAACCTGGGCGGCGATGCCGACGGCGAAGTCTTCGCGGACGCGATGACCGACGAGT
>JAYVYV010000312.1:0-3404 GCA_043783985.1 Acidobacteriota bacterium
GTCCGACCCGCCAGCACGTTGTGACCAGCCGGTCCTGACGCTGAGGCCGTTCCGATCGTACCGGATGTTGAGGTTCGCGATGCCGGCGGAGACGCCCAGGAACAGCATCGCGGCGATCAGACTCCACCAGTGTGGATTGCGGATTGCGGATTGCGGATTCGATTGCGGATTGAATAGGGGATGGGATTGTGGACTGGATGGCAGATTCGCTGAGGCGAAGCCGGGTTCTGGTGGGGACCACCGCGCCAGCTGCGCGCGGACGTCGCGCAGCGCCGCGACGTCGGCGCTGCAGCGCGCGCACGTGCGCACGTGCCTTTCGAACCGCGCTCGCTCCGCGGAGCTTCCCTCGGTCGCGTCCGGATCGTGCCCATCCATCGCGAGCGGATCCTGATAGAGAAACGCGACGAGGGCCTCGTCGCGATGGTCGCCGTAGCTGCAGGACGTTTCAGTCATAGCGTTTCCGTTATCGCGTAGCTTTGCGGTTCTTCGCCAGCTCGCGTCTCAAAACGATCAACCCCTGATACAAACGGGTCTTCACCGTGCTCAACGGGCAGCCGACCAGCTCGGCGATTTCCTGGAACGTCAGCCCGTGATATTCCTTCAGGACGATGGCCGTCCGCTGCTCTTCGGGGAGGAGCGCCATCGCCTTCTCGACCAGCCGCGTCAGGTCCTTGCGCGCGACCAGATCCTCGATCGACTCGGATGGTTCGGCGGCCGCCGCCAGCTCGATCAGATCGACGTCCTCGGGCGGCTGCACCACCGGCGCCCGGCGTTCCCGCCGGAGCCAGTCGCGGCACAGGTTGAGCGCGATGCGATAGAGCCAGGACGAGAACTTGGCCTGGCCCCTGAAACCCGGCAGCGCCCGGAACGCCCGGAGAAACGTCTCCTGGCACACGTCTCGCGCGTCCTCTTCGCGCCCGATGGTGCGGTACGCGAGGGCGTAGATGGGGCGTTCCCATCGTAGAACCAGCTGATTGAAACTGTCGGCATCGCCGCCGATCGATTTCGCGACGAGCTCTTCGTCCGTCCACGTCATGCGGAGCGCCGACGGTCCTCTCTTGGATGCGGAATTGCTCTGCCTCCGCGTACTAAGACGGCGGATGGCGGCAGACAGTCGGGTCGGCGACGGTATCACGTAATTATACCGTGACGTGCCCTAACCGCCTGTTCAGACTGGCGTTATCGACCGCGCCGGGCCGCCCAGAGGCGGCGCCGGCAGTTGGCGGGCGTCGATCGATCGCAGTAGAATCGCGGCATCAAACGCCCCACCCCACCCGGATTGATGCCTCGAGAGACTCGGAACCGTCCGGCCGGCAGCACGGCTGAGCGTCCCCTCGCGTCGGTGCTCGCGCACAGCACGACGTCGAACGAGATACTCCCGCACCTGCACCAGCATCTGCTGGACGTCACCGGCGGCTCGTGCTCCGTGTTCTTTCAGCACAATCCGCGCACCGGCGACCTGCAGGCCACTTCCGGCTTCGGTCTCGACGCGCTGAAAACCGATCCGTGGCTGCCGGGAACGGACGAGGCGACGCTGGTCGCCGACGCGTTCGCCCGGCGTGTTCCGACGCTCGTCGCCGACACGACTCGCCAGGCGCCCGACCTCGCCGCGCGCCTCGACACCCGCGCGGCGCTGCTGCTGCCATTGACCCGCCGGGACGAGCGGGTCGGGCTGCTCGCCGTCGGCTTCGACCGTGCGCCGTCGGCCGCCGACCTCGACGCCCACGCCGTCGAAGCCGCTGACGCGTTCATGATGGCGCTCGAGCTGTTCCAGCTGCGCCAGGCCGAGCAGCTCCAGCGCGACGTGCGCGCGCTGCTCGAAGAATTCACGGAAAGTCTCTCGGCGACGCTGAACCTCGCCGCCGGGCTCGACATCTTCTGTCACGGCGCCAACCGGCTGTTTGCCGCGGATCGCACGTCGGTGTGGATTCACGACCGTCGCGCGCGTCATCTGGTGCTGCAGGCCTCGTCGGACCCCTCCGACGTGGCGCGCGGCGTGCGCGTCGACGCCGGCGACGCGGCGGCGCCCCCGGCGCTCGCGCTGCGCCGGGAGCGCGCCGAGATCGTCCCGCCATCGGAAGATGAAGTCACCGCGATGGTCACCGTGCCGCTGCGCGGCTGCCGCCGCGCCCTCGGCACGATCGTGTTCGAAGGCGTGCGGGTCGAGGCGGGCGGCGAGCTCGACCTGCTCGATCGCGCCGACGAGCTGGGCCGCCAGCTGTCGAGCGCGATCGAGAACATGCAGCTCATCGATGACGTCATGCGTTCGCGGCGGGAGCTGGAGAACACGTTCGATTCGATCTCCCACCTCGTAGCCGTGTCCGACACGCGCGGCTACATCGTCCACGTGAACCAGGCGTTCGCGATGCGCGTCGGCCGGACACGCGAGGAGTTGCTCAACCAGCCGCTCGCCGATCACCTCGGGCCCGAGCTCGGGGGATGGCTCGAGCGGCACAAGTCGTCGACCGGGCGCCCGCACAGCGACTCGGCGGTCACCATCGAGGTCGTCGATCCGATGCTGAAGGGGCCGTTCATGGTGACGGTCACCGATCTGCTGAACCACGATCGCGAGCCGGTGGGGAGTGTGATCGTCGCGCGCGATCTGACGCCGCAGACCCGGCTGGAGGCGGAACGCGAGGAGCTGCGCAAGCGGCTGACGCAGAGCGAGAAGCTCGCCGCGCTGGGCCAGTTCGTCGCCGGCATCGCGCACGAGCTGAATAATCCGCTGCAGGGGGTCCTCGGCCACCTGGAGCTCCTGCGGACCACGGGAGCGTTCCCGAAGCAGCTGCGGCGGGAAGTGCAGGTGATTTATCGTGAAGCGGACCGCGCCGCGAAGATTGTGCGCAACCTGCTGGTCTTCGCCGGATCGCGCCGCCTGACGCTGCGCCCGGTGAGCCTCAACGTCGTCCTGCAGAAGGTGCTTGCCCTGCGCGCACCCGCCCATCGTGCCGCGGGCATCGAAGTCGTGCGACACTATGACGAGAAGCTGCCGCGGGTGAAGAGCGACCCGCTGCTGCTGCATCAGGTCTTCCTGAACATGGTGATAAACGCCGAGCACGCGATCGCCGCGACCGGACGGGACGGCCGGATCGAGATCGCCACTTCGGTGGCGCCGTCGGGCAACCGGATTGTCGCCACGCTGCGCGATACGGGCATCGGCATGCCCGAGGACACGTTGTCGCGCATCTTCGAACCGTTCTACACGACCAAGGAAGTCGGCAAGGGAACCGGCCTCGGGCTGGCCATCACGTACGGCATCGTGCAAGAGCACGGCGGCCACATCGTCGCCGCAAATCATCCGCAGGGCGGTGCCGTGTTCACCGTCGAACTGCCCATTGCGCCGTCACCAGGACGCTGAAGCATGATTGACGAAACGTTTCTGACGACGGAAGAAGTCCTGGAGT
>JAYVYV010000313.1:0-8879 GCA_043783985.1 Acidobacteriota bacterium
CACCGACTGGTGGGTGGAGCACTACCCGGCGGAGCAGGAGGCGCGTCCCACCGGCCCTCTGTGCGACGGCTGCCATACGGTGAACTACGACATCAAGACACACACAGCCACGGAGTCGAAGGTCGGCTGCGAGCGTTGTCACGGAGCGGGCGGCGCTCACGTCGCCCGCCCCGTCAAGTCGAACATCATCAACCCCAGTCGTCTCGACAATGTGCGGGCGAACGACGTGTGCATCCAGTGCCACTCGCAGGGGCGGCCGCGTGCGAATCCGATCGAAGGCCAATACTACGACTGGGCCGTGGGGTATCAGCCTGGTGACCGATTGAGTGCGACGTGGGATCTCGAAGACCACCGTCTTGGGGAGAACACGTTTACGCACTGGCCGGACGCGTCCGCTCACAAGAACCGGATGCAGGGCAACGACTTCATCCAGAGCCGGATGTACGAGAAAGGCGTCCGCTGCTACGCGTGCCACGACTCGCACGGCACCGGGCAGGACGCGCTGCTGAAGTTCCCCGGCAACGAGATGTGCCTGCAATGCCATGGGCCGCAGCGGCAGCCCGGCCCTGCTGTCACGCCTGAAGCGCACTCGCACCACGGGGCCTCCAGCGAGGGCAACAAGTGCGTCGCGTGTCACATGCCGCAGATTGCGACGACCATTGCTGACGTCACCGTGCGGAGCCACACCTTCAACTTCATCTCACCCTCGATGACGGCCAAGTACGGGATCCCGAATCCCTGCACGTCCTGCCACAAGGACAAAACGACCGGCTGGGCGCTGGAGGCGCTCAATCAGTGGTCCAGTGTCTCGCCGTGGAGGATGACCGCGCAATGACCTGTCGGGCGTACGGAGGAAGGAGATGAACTTCGTTCCAGAGTGGGCGCCGAACATTCACCCATTGCTGGTGCATTTTCCAATCGCTCTGCTCTATGGCGCCATTGCGGTCGACCTCGTCGGCTTTGTGTCCTGGTGCAATAAGCCACTCCGTCAGGCAGCCACGCTGTTGTACGCACTGGGTGCGGTCGGCGCGATTGCGGCGTATCTGACCGGTCATGCGGCGTCGCAGAGCGTCTGGTTGCCAGGCATGGCGGAGCCGGTCCTCAAGGAACATTGGGACTGGGCCTGGCGCACGGTCTGGTTCTTTCCGATTGTGACGGTCGTGCGTCTGGTGCTGCTGCGTCCCGCAAAGCGTGAGCCCACGACGGCGCTCGTCGCAGCGCTCGCACTGGTCGGCCTGGTCGGGATCGGTCTGCTCCTCGCCACGGGCGATCGCGGTGGCCGGCTGGTCTACCAACATGGTGTCGGTATCGCGAGAGAGTGAGATGCGACGAATCCTCCTCTGCCTGCTGGCCCTGCCGCTTTCTCGTCATCCCGACCTTCATCTTGAACTTCGGGATTGCCGGGGACTGGGCAGTCGTCCTCGAGGGCCGGAATTTTTTTCCGCGTCCGGCCAATGAGCTTCGAGCGGCGGAAGACGCTCAGAGAGACGGCCCTTTCGGTGAAGGGTGTGCTGCGCCCATGTTGAGCATTCCCCTCTTGCTTCGCGCTAGTCCGGAACCGATGCGCTTCGTCCGCTGAAAGCGCTGAAGGAGAATTTCGAGACGCAGCAAGAAGACACGCGGCCCAGCCTGGCCGCAATCGAGGCGACGGAGAAGTTCGAGGAGGCCGTCACCGAGCCGACAGCAAAGCGGCAGGAGAGGCGCAGAAGAACCTTGAAGAGTTCGCCGTCACGAAGGCTGGACGTCGGGCACGACGCGACACCCGAAATCAAGCGCACTCGAAGTTTTGCTCTTCGTTCTCGCTGAACGCGAATTGGACGGTCGAGACGACGCTGGGCGCCACTCGATTCGCAGATGGCCCTGGCGGATGTAACGGCAAATGATACTGTGCCGCAGATGATCCATCCGCACGACGACTCGCACTTCTATCAGTTCTGCCCGCGCTGCGGCGGCCCGCTCGAGCGGCGCGTGCTCAAGACCTCGGAGCCCGAGCGCCCGGTCTGCACGCGGTGCGGCTTCGTCTTCTATCTCGATCCGAAGATTGCCGTGGGCACGATCATCCGCGCGGAGAGCGGGCGGATCGTGCTCGTCCGACGCGCGATCGAACCGGGGTACGGCAAATGGGTGTTCCCAGGCGGCTACGTCGACCGCGGCGAGCCGCTCACCTCGGCCGCGATCCGCGAGGCGCGCGAGGAGTGCGGCCTCGAGGTCCAGCTCGACGCGCTCGTGAACATCTACTCCTACCCGGGCCGCGCCCCGGTCATCGTGGTCTATGCGGCCACGGCCGTGGGCGGCCTCCTGTGTGCGGACGACGAATGCCTCGAGGCGACGGAAGTGGAGACCTCGGCGATTCCCTGGGACGAGCTGGCGTTTCAGAGCACCCGGGAGGGACTTCGGGATTACCTGGACGGGTGGCGCCACCCCATTCCCCGATAGCGCGTTGATCACCGAAGTGAGGGGTCCGACCCCTGACATTCTCGGACGCGTGGCCCGCTCGCCCTGTTATATTTGGCTTCATGAAGCCCATCTCCTGCGTCGCCCTCCTCGTCGTGCTCGCGACGGTCGGTTCGTCCGGCCTCGCCGCGAAGGGTAAACAGGCACAAGCGGCCCAGCCGGACATGTGCATCGTGCCGCCGGGCGCGCAGCCGCTGCTGCCCGCCAAGCTGTTACCCGGCATGGGCATCACCAAAGATTTCCCCGTGACGACGACATCGGAAGAGGCCCGCAAATTCTTCCTGCAGGGCGTCTCGCAGATTCACTCGTTCTGGTTCCAGGAATCGGAACGTTCGTGCACGCAGGCGCTCGAGCTCGACAAGGACATGGCCATGGCCTACTGGTGCATCGCGCTGAGCGCGGCGAGCGATTATCGCCCCGCGTTCCAGCTGCTGCGCGACCCGAGCGGTGGCGGCGGGGCGCGTGCGGCGGGGGCGGCGGCTGAGCCAAGCCCGGACGCTACGGTCGCGCGCTCGACCAACGGCGCCGCGCTCGACCCGCAGGTCCGCGCGCGTGAAGCGGCCGCCAAGGCGATGGCGCTGCGCGACACGGTGACGCCGCGCGAGCGGCTCTACATCGAGGCGCAGGCCGCGCGCCGCGCGCCCGGCAACAAGGACGCCGCCGACGCCGCGTACATCGCGACCATGCGCACGCTCGTCGCCGCGTATCCCGACGACCTCGAGGCGAAATCGATGCTCGGCCTCGCCATCGACAACGGCTTCGACGCCGCCACCAAGCAGCCGCGCGAACACACGATGGAAGCCATCGCCCTGCTCGAGGACGTCGTCGCAAAAGACGATGGGCAGTTCGGCGCGCATCATTACCTGATTCACGCGTACGAAGGCAGCAAGATGCCGGAGAAAGCGTGGCGCGCGAACCAGCGCTACGCGGGGCTGGTGACCAACATCCCGCACGCGCTCCACATGCCCGGCCACATCTACGCGCAGAGCGACAAGATCCAGGAAGCGATCTCGGCGTTCTCCGCCGCGGCCGCCAACGAGCAGAAATGGCTCGCGTCCGACTCGCTCTATCCAAACGGCCATTACGGGCACAACGTCCACTTCCTCATTCACGCGCTGAATCTCGGCGGCCGCTACGACGACTCGATGAAGTGGGTTCAGGACCTGTTCTCGTACAGGGAGAACCCGCGCGAGCGCAACGGCAACAACCAGCGCACCGTCTGGCGGCAGGGCTACTTCGGCCTCATCAAGTCGACCGTCCGCTTCGAGAAATGGAGCGAGATCCTCGACGGCAAGACCATCCCGGCCTACGACAAGCCGGAGCAGAACGCCTGGCGGCATTGGGCCATGGGCCTGGCCTACTCCGCCAGCGGCCAGGCGGACAAGGCGAAGGCCACGCTCGCCGAGATGCACAAGGATCTCGACGCGGTCACTTCGTCCAAGGAGCCGATCGGCATCGCGGCGCAGGAGCTCGAGGCGGCAATCGCGGCGCGCGCCGGCGATCGCAGGAAGGCGTACGAGCTCTACGCCAAGGCGGCGGATCGCGAAGCCCACATCATGTACACCGAGCCCCCCGCGTATCCCCGGCCGGTCGTGGAAGGATGGGCCAACGTGGCGCTGGCGCTCGGAGACTACACGACCGCGGAGAAGGGCTATCGCGAAGCGCTCGAACGCGAGCCGGGCAGCGGCCGCGCGTTCTTCGGCCTCGCCGCGTCGCTCGAGGGACAGGGGAAGAACGCCGAAGCGCAGGAAGCGAAAGGCCGCGCCGCCAAGGCGTGGGCGAACGCCGACGCCAACCTGCCGCAGGTGCAGAAGCTGCGGACGAGCACCGCGGCGGTCGGCCAACGATAGCGCGTAGCGGCGCCTTAACGGCACTCGATGCGAAGTGTGTCATGCGGACGACGACCACCATCACCGTCTCCATCGCCGCCGTCGCCGTGTTGAGCGGACGGCTCGCAGCACAGGAACCAAAGAAGGTGCCGAAGGACTCGGTGCGCGTGTCCATTCCCGGATGCACGAAAGGGTACATCTTCACGGCCGGACGCCGCACTCGCGACGAGCCGGGCAGCGTCTCTGTTCCGCAAGGCATGCATTTCCGCATGAACGGGCCGAAGATGATGATCGCCGAGATCAAAGCGCAGGAAGGCTCGATGATCGAGATCACCGGCATCACGAAGAAAGGCCAGTACAAACCGGACGGTGTCGGCATCGGTGGCGGCGTACGGGTCGGGCCGGGACCCGGATTTCCCGGGGGCACCTTCCCGGGCAGCCCGGTCGGCGGCCAGCTCGGCATCGACGTCGAAGGGTGGCGCCCGGTGGAGGGGAGCTGCCCGTCACGATAGCCGCTGCGCGAGGCGCCACAGGCGATCGCGGGCCGGAGCCGCGGCGGTCGAATCGCGCACCGGTCATAATGACGCATGGGCTCGTCTGCGCTGCCGCCTCCCGTCCTCGTCGCTGACGAAGACAGCCTCGATCGGCTGGTCAGCGAGCTGACCGCTTGTCCGGTCGTGGCCGTCGATACCGAATCCAACAGCCTTCACGCCTACCGTGAGCGCGTCTGCCTCATCCAGTTCTCCACTCCTGCCGCCGACTACATCGTCGATCCGATCGGGTTGGCGGATTTGAGCCGGCTGGCGGCCCTCTTCGCGAATCCGGAACAGCAGAAAGTCTTCCACGCCGCCGAATACGATCTCATCTGCCTCAGGCGTGACTACCGCTTCGAGTTCACGAACATCTTCGACACCATGAGCGCCGCGCGCACGCTCGGCTGGCCGCAGGTCGGCCTCGCCGCCATCCTCGACACCCACTTCGGCGTGAAGATGAACAAGAAGTATCAGCGCGCCGATTGGAAACGCCGTCCTCTGACGAGGGAACAGCTGGACTACGCGCGGCTCGACACGCGGTACCTCGTCGCGCTGCGCGACAGACAGCTCCAGGCGTTGACGGAGTCCGCCCGCTGGCCGGAGGCGCACGAGGAATTCGAACGCCTGGCGCGCCTGCGCGGCGACTCCGAGAGCGCGGGCCCCGGCCCGGCGGCCTTCTGGCGCGTCAAGGGTGCGCGCGACCTGACGCCCGCGCAGGCCGCAGTCCTCCAGGCCCTCTTTGCATACCGCGAAGCGCAGGCCGAACGCCTGGACCGTCCCCCGTTCAAAATAATGGGCGAGGCGACGTTGATGGAGCTGGTCCTCCGCGCCCCGCGGCACGCCGACGAGCTGAAGAGCGTGCCCGGCATGACGCCGGAACAAACCCAGCGTCACGCCCACGCCCTGTTGCAGGCGATCCAACAGGGACTCGACGCGCCGGCCCAGCGTGCGCCTCAGGCCGATCGCGAGCCGGACGAGGTGCGCGAGCGGTACGACCGCCTGCACACATGGCGCAAGAACAGGGCGAAGGCGCGCGGTGTCGAGTCGGATGTCATCCTTCCGCGCACCGCGCTCTGGGATCTTGCCCGCCGGCCGCCGCGCACACGCGGCGAGCTGGCGCACATTGCGGACTTCGGCCCCTGGCGGCAGGAAACGTACGGGGAGGAGATTCTGGCGCTGCTGTCCAGGGCTGTCCCTATCGCGGATCGCGCCTGAAACACATTCCGGGAAGGCATACATCGCGCGTGTGGACGAGGCCTGCGAGCGCGACGCGTCGGACATGAAAGGCAGGACACCGGCGGCCACGCATCGACCGATCATGGTGGACGAAGTGCTTCGCTGCCTTCGTCCGGTGGCGGGCGACGTCGCGATTGACTGCACGCTCGGCGGCGGCGGTCATGCGCGGGCGATCCTCGAACGTGTGCAGCCCGGCGGACGCCTCATCGGACTCGACGTCGATGCGCTCGAGGTTCCACGCACGGAAGCCCGCCTGCGCGCCGACGGCTTCGGCGTCGAGACGTTCGTCGCACGCCACGGGAACTTCGCGGACCTGCCGCGGCTGCTCGCTGCCGAGGGACTCGCGGGCGCGGACGTGATCCTGGCGGATCTCGGCGTATCCTCGATGCAAGTCGACACGCCGGAGCGCGGCTTCAGCTACAAAGAGCCCGGACCCCTCGACATGCGGATGGATTCCTCGCATGGCGAACCCGCGTCGCAACTGCTCGCGCATCTCAGCGAAGAGACCCTCGCGGAGCTGCTCACCGAGAACGCCGATGAACCGCACGCCCGGCTCATTGCCGGTCTGCTGAAGCGGAAGCCGGTCGCGACGACCCACGGCGTCGAACGCCTGGTGCGCATGGGGCTCGGCGCGGCGCTTCCGGGTCTGACGAAGACCGAGGTGAAGATGTCGGTCCGCCGCACATTCCAGGCGCTGCGGATCGCGGTGAATGACGAGTTCTCCGCGCTCGACGCGCTGCTGCGCTCGGTGCCGCAGTGCCTCTCGCCGGGCGGGCGAGTCGCCGTGCTGACCTTTCATTCCGGCGAAGACCGGCGCGTGAAGAAAGCGTTCCGCGCGGGCTATCGAGGACGCGTGTATGCCGAGGTGGCGGATGAGGTCGTTCGCTCCACGAAGGAAGAAACGTTTGCGAACCGCCGCGCGTCGGCCGCGAAGTTGCGCTGGGCCGTGCGCGCGACGCTCTGACGGAGCGCGGCGCCGAAGGCCAAATGGTCGACTCCGCGTTCTCGCGGTTTCGGCGGTGGCGTGTTACCGATCGAGGATCGCTCCGACCAGATCGCCGAGCTGCGCCGGCGTGAAGTCCTTGCCTTCGACCGTCGCCGCGAGGCGGCCGTCACGATCGACGACCGCCGTCTGCAGCGAATGCGTGATCAGCCCTTCTTCCGGCCAGTACTGAATCCCGAACGCGTTGCAGACGCGCTCGATCTTCGCCGGGTCACCGGTGAGGAAGTGCCAGCCCGGCCCGCCGGCGTGCTGCGACGCGGCGTACGTCGACAGGACCTCGGGGGTGTCGTAGCGGGGATCGAAGCTGATGGTCAGGAAGATCAGATCGCGATCCATCCGCGCCGCGAAGCGATTGCGCAGGACCTTGAAGTTTTCGATCATGCGCGGGCAGTAGTCGGGCAGCGGGCAGCGGGAGTAGATGAAGGTCACCGCCACGACCTTGCCCTTGAGCGCCGACAGCGCGACCGGCCTCCCGGCCTGATCGGTCAGCTCGAAGTCGGGCATCGCGGTGCCGACCGGCACCAGCACCGGCACCGCGGGGGTGTTCTGCAGCCCGGCGTCCACCGGCGCCGCGGAGACGACGTCCACGCGGTCGATCCACGAATGGCCGCCCTTCACCGACAGCCGGAACGTCACGCGGTCGCCGGCGGTCAGCGTGGCGGTGCGCGCGGAGCCCTTGAGATCGAACGGCATCGCCATCGCGCCCATGTAGCCGGGAAACGCGTCGTGGGAGATGGTGACGGTTGCGCCCGGCTTGTCAACGCGAAGGACGAGGCCGGTCGTGGTGTGGTGCGTCGCGCACCCCACGCCGCTCAGCGAGACGAAGACCGCCGCGCCAATCTGCAATCTGAAATCTGAACTCTTAAATTCCACCGTTCAGTCTGCGAGCCCTTCCGCTTTCTTCTCGGCGGCCGTGATCGTGCCGCCGGCGGCGACGATCTCCGCGTCGCGGTCGAGGGCAATCTGCGGCACGGTGACGAATGTCGCGACCGCGGCCGCCGTGTCGTTGATCTTGAGTTTCGTCATCAGGAACGTGAACTGCTCTTCCAGGCTCCGGCCGATCGCGCGGCGCGCGTCCTCGGGAAGCGCCCACATCTGCTGCTTGAACGGTCCGATCGCTTTCTTGCGCGCCTTGTAGATGAACTGCTCTTCCGTGTCCTTCGGCTTGCGTTCTTCCGTCGCGTTGGCGCGGACCCACGTGTACATCTCGGCCTTCAGCGCGGCGGGGAACTGCGGATGCTCGTACACCATGTTCTGGAAGTTGGTGGCGAGATGGATCTCGCAGGCGCCGGCGCGGGGAAACGCATCGAAGGCCTCCGGGGGCAGCGTCGACGCGCCGTGCTGCACCGCGCCGCCGAGGCCGTAGTCGGTGCGGGCGACGCGCGACAGCTCCTCGAGCGCCTTGAGATCGATCTTCACGTCCATGCGCAGCGTGCCGTCGGCGTTGATGAAGCCGCCGTGCGCCGTTCCGGTCTGGACGCTGATCTTGCTCAGGCCGAGGTAGCTCGCGCCGCGCATCTTGAGCGCGGCGTTGAACCCCTTCATGTAGGCGTGCAGCTCGTGGACGTCGGAGTTCTTGCCGCCGACCTCGCCGATCTCGCCGCCCACCGACACCGTCACGCCCGTCGGCTCGTGCTGGCGGATGAGCGCCGCGTAGTCGGCCGCCAGGTTGACGTTGACCTCCTGCTGCTCGTCGAGCGTCGCCTTGTCGAGATCGACCAGCGTCGAGGTGTCGATGTCGATGTTGTAGAAGCCGGCGGCGATCTCCTCCTCGATCAGCGCGCGCAGGCCGGCCAGCTCCTTGTCGCGCTCCGGGCTGTTGTA
>JAYVYV010000314.1:0-8875 GCA_043783985.1 Acidobacteriota bacterium
TATATAAATTTTCCATGCCCACCCAATCTACTTCCAAGCCGACCATCTTCCACGTGGAACCTTCTCGTTTTTCTTTTTCCAATGCGCGACGACCGACGAAGTAACCCGGCTTGTCGAGCGCTACAGTCCAGTCGAGTCCCAACTCGAAGGGCGATGATTTTTGCGATTCAATCCACGCATGCGTCGTCGAGGTGTAATCCACGTCGAGCATGAACAGGCCCGCTTCCACACGCGCCATGTCCATCGCCAAAATGCCCACGGGCGTAATGCCATAGTCCGCGCCCGCATTCATTAGCGCGTCCCAAATCGCCAGTGCATCTTCGTTTTCCATCCAGATTTCGTAGCCGAGATCGCCCGTGTAGCCCGTCCGGGAAATCTCGACCGGCACGCCGGCGATCGTGCCGCGCGTCATGCGGAAGTACTTCAGGCCGCGGATATCGGCGTCGGCGACGGCGTCGAGAAGGCGGCCCGAGGTCGGCCCTTGCAGCGCGAGCGCCGCGACCTGCTCGGAGATGTCCTCGATGACGGCGTCGAGGCCGACGGCGTTCTGCGTGAACCAGCGCAGGCTCGGATCGGCGGCCGTCCAGCGGAACGCGTCCTCCGACAGCCTTGTCACCGTCCCGTCGTCGATCACCTTGCCGTGCTCGTCGCACCACGGCGTGTAGCAGACCTGTCCGATCGCGAGCGCGAACGCGTCGCGCGTGATGACGCGATCGACGAGTGTCACCGCGTCGCGGCCGCTCAGGCGGTATTTGTACAGCGGGGAGACGTCGATCAACGCCGACGCGTTGCGGATCGCGTTGTACTCGTGCTCGTGGTGCGCCTCGTACGAGCTGACCGCGTAGAAGCCGGACCACTCCCGATAGTTCAGGCTCTCGCACAGCGCAGACGTGCGCGCGTGGAGTGCGGTGCCGATCGGCATTTCGGCAGTATTATACGCACCGTACGAAGCTGCTTCTCGCGATCGCCGCGGTGCTCGCCGCGCTCGCCGGCCAGGCGGCCGCGACGCCGGTGCTAGCCGAGAAGAATCGCCCCGGACTCTCCGATGAAGAGGTAGCGCCCCTGACGGCGGGCGAAGGCGGTGTGAATGAACGTGTAGCGCAACCGGAGCGCGAGCGGACGTCTGGAAGCGGCCTCGAAATCCGCGAGCCATTCCGAAGGGATGTCCGTTCTGGTCGCATCCATCGCGCGATCATACTGCGTCGTTCAGGTTGCGGGCCGATTCGCCGCGACAGAGTATAATTCGCGCGCGCTCGACACCTCATGTCCTTGACAGCGGGATCGCGGCTTGGCTCGCACGAAATCGTGTCTCCGCTGGGTGCGGGAGGCATGGGCGAGGTGTATCGAGCGAACGACACGCGTCTTAATCGCACGGTCGCCCTCAAAGTCCTGCCGGCAGACGTCAAGAACAATCCGGATCTTCGCCAGCGGTTTCTGCGAAAGGCGCAGGTGTGGACACGAAGCCTCGCCTCGCGGACCTACTGGCTGAGCGCGCTCTCTTCCGCCTCCTGTTGCACGACCAGATTCTTGACAACGAGACCAAACGCTGCAGTCTGTAATCCGCTCGTGCAACTCTCAACACGCATGCCTCAATGCTCAGCCTGAACTGTCTCGACAATCTGAAATCTGAACTCTGCAATCTGAAATCTCGCCGATGAAGTACCACGCCATCGTCATCGGCGGCGGGCACAACGGGCTGACCGCCGCGGCGTATCTCGCGCGGGCGGGACGAAAGGTGCTCGTTCTGGAGCGCCGCCACGTCCTCGGCGGCGCCGCCGTCACCGAAGAGATCTTTCCGGGCTTCCGGTTCTCCGTCTGCTCGTACGTCGTCTCGCTGCTGCGGCCGGAGATCATCCGCGACCTCGATCTGCCGCGGCACGGCCTCGAGATCCTCCCGCTCGACGGCACGTTCACGCCGATGCCGAACGGCGACTATCTCTGGCGCACGAACGATCACGCGAAGACACGCCGCGAGATCGCGCGCCACTCGAAGCTCGACGCCGAGGCCTACGACGAATACGGCAAGGCGATGGTCGAGATGGCGCGCTTCGTCAAGCCGATCCTCGACATGACGCCGCCGGATCCGATGTCGCTCGATCCGCGCGAGCTGCGCAAGCTGCTGTTCCTCGGCAACCGCTTCCGCGCGCTGCCCGACGGCGACCGCTACAACCAGATCCAGCTGATGACGATGAGCGCGATCGATTTTCTCGATCAGTGGTTCGAGACCGACGTGCTCAAGGCGACGATGGCGGCGTCGGGGATCATCGGGACGTTTCAAGGCGTGCGATCGCCAGGCACGGCGTACGTGCTGCTGCACCACTACATGGGCGAGATCGACGGCGCCTTCCGATCCTGGGGGTTCGCGCGCGGCGGGACGGGCGCGATCTCCAACGCCATCGCCGCGGCGGCGTGCGAGGCCGGGGTCGAGATCCGCACCGAGACATCGGTCGCGCGCATCAACGTCAAGAACGGGCAGACCTCCGGCGTCGTGCTGACGAACGGCGACGAGCTGTCGGCCGACATGGTGCTCTCGAGCGTCGATCCGAACCTGACGTTCCTGAAGTTCATGGATCCGGATCGCGACCTGCCGGCCGATTTCGTGGAGGAGATTCGCCGCTACAAATACCGCGGATCGTCCGGCAAGGTGAACCTCGCGCTCGACGCACTGCCGGACTTCACCTGCAGGCCGGGCGACGGCCCGCACCTGCGGGGCGCGATCTCGATCTCGCCCGGCGTGGACTACATGGAACACGCGTACGACCAGGCGAAGTACGGCGAGTTCTCGCGCCGGCCGTATATCGACATGGTGATTCCGACGCTGACCGACCCGTCGGTCGCGCCGCCCGGCAAGCACATCCTGTCGTGCTTCGTGCAGTACGCGCCGTACCACCTCAAAGGCAGGGCTGAAACCCAGCCCCACGACAGTCGGACGTCGGCGGACCTGCCACCCATCAGTCGGAGGTGGGAGGACCTGCTTCACGACAGTCGTGGCGCAGGACTGCAGTCCCGCGAGTGGGATGATCAGCGCGAGGCGTTCGGCGACACGGTGATCGACACGATCGCGGAGTACGCGCCGAACATCCGCGACATCATCCTGCACCGGCAGGTGCTGACGCCACTGGATCTCGAGCGCGACTTCGGCCTGACCGAAGGCAACATCTTCCAGGGCGAGCTCACGCTCGAACAGCTGTTCTTCGCCCGCCCGGTTCCCGGCTGGGCCCAGTACAAGACGCCGATTCGGAATCTGTGGATGTGCGGCTCCGCCACACATCCCGGCGGCGGGATCATGGGCGCGCCGGGGCGCAACGCGGCGAGTCGGATACTCCGGACGACATGACGTTCGTCGTTCGTGGTTCGGCGTTCGTCGTTCGGGTTCGGCGTTCGGCGTTCGGCGTTCGGCGTTCACGGCTTGCGTGGCGGGCGCCAGTTCTTCTTGCAGCTTTTCAGGTAGACGATGAACCGAGTCGAGCACTGGATTGACCGTTCGGCGAGTTGCTGGGCACGCAATACCCGCTCGGGTGTGAAGTGCCCGCGATCGACGCCATCCTTCAGCGAGTCCTTGGTTTCCATCGTGGACGCGACGGAGAACTCCACGAAGTGGGCATTCTCGGCAGGACGGAATCGTCCGAAGCCTTCGGCGATGTTTTTTGTCGACGAAGCGGCGGACGCGCGAATCTGGTCGCGGAATGCGAAATCCTTCGAGGCCGGGCCCGCCTCGGTGAGTGCGTACACCTCGCGCTTCAATTCGTCGGCAATCTGCCACGCTTCGAGATCCTCGTATCGTGTAACTCCGGACATGGCGAGTCGTTCTTCAAGCGCCATGCCGAACGTCGAACGCCTAACGACGAACGACGAACGACGAACGACGAACGACGAACGTAGAACGTAGAACGACGAACGTAGAACGTCGAACGACATGAATCGTCTTGATGTAGTCGTGATCGGTGCCGGCGTGAACGGTCTGGTGACCGCGACGCTGCTTGCGCGCGCGGGGTTGAAGACGATCGTGCTCGAGCGCGGCGATCGGGTCGGCGGCTGCGCGCGGCTTTCGCATACCGCCGCAATCGATCCGACGCTGCTGCGATCGCTGAGCCTCGAGGAGCACGGCCTCCGCATCCTGCGTCCGGCGGCCCTTGTCTGCGCGCCGACGCTCGACGGCCGCGCGCTGGTGCTCTGGGACGACGCCGTGAGGGCCAGCGCGAGCATCCGCGCGTTTTCGACCCACGATGCCGAGCAATACCCGAAGTTCCTGAGGAGCTTCGCGGCCATCAGCGCGGTGCTGAGGGGCGTCAGCGCGTCGGCGCCGCCGTCTATCGACGATCCCACCGCCGGCGATCTGATCGAGCTGCTGAAAAACGGCCGGGCGTTCCGCGCGCTCGGCAAGGTGGACGCGTACCGAATGCTGCGCTGGATGCCGATGGCGGTCGCGGATCTGGCGGGCGAGTGGTTCGAGAGCGAGCCGCTGCGCGCGACGGTCGCCGCGGGCGGCGTTCTCGGATCGTTCCTCGGCCCCCGGTCCGCCGGCAGCGCCGCCGTCCTGTTGATGCTCGGCGCGGGCGCAGGACACCCCGTCGCGAGCGGATGGTTCGCCCTCGGTGGACCCGACGCGCTGACCGATGCGCTGGCGGCTGCCGCCCGTCGGGCGGGGGTCGAGATCAGAACCGCGTCGGAGGTCGCGCGGATTGAGGCAGTCGACGGCTCGGCCACCGGCGTGACGCTCGCGTCCGGCGAAACGATCGGGGCGCGCGCCGTCGTGTCGAGCGCCGATCCGAAACGCACGCTGCTCGGCCTGCTCGATCCGATGCACCTGGCGCCGGAGATCGTGCGCCGCGTCCAGAACATCCGCGCGCACGGCACGCTCGCGACAATCGACTACGCGGTCTCGTCGCTGCCGCGGTTCGCCGGCGTCGAGTCCCTCCACGGCGCCGAGCGGGCGGCCGCGCTCACCGGACGGATCCGGCTGGCGCGCGATGTCGACGCCATCGAGCGCGCGTTCGACGCCGCGAAATACGGCGGCTTCGCGGACGAACCGTGGATCGAGATCACGATCCCGTCGATCGCCGACCCGTCGCTGGCTCCGCAGGGACAACACCTCGTCTCGGCCTACGTGCAGTACGCGCCGTATCACCTGCGCGGCACCACCTGGGACGCCGAGCGCGATCGCCTGGCGGCGGCCGCCACGCGCACGATCGCGCAGTACGCGCCCGGCTTCGAGTCCTCGATCGTGGCGCGCACCGTGATCACGCCGCTCGACCTCGAACGCACGTATGGGCTGACGGGTGGCCACATCTTCCACGGCGAGCTCTCGCTCGACCAGTGGTTCGTCACGCGCCCGCTGCTCGGCTGGGCGCGCTACCGGACGCCGCTCGATCGGCTCTATCTCTGCGGATCGGGTACGCACCCGGGTACCGGGCTGGACGGACGATCGGGGGCGCTTGCAGCAACGGCGATCCTCAAGACGATGAAGCGGTGAAGGCCGGGGCCTTTTATAATCCTTTCATGACCCACCGACCGCCGATAGTCGGCGACGACGACATCCTGCAGGCCACCCACCACGTCGTCTCGCGACTCGGCGCCAGCCTCAAGCTCGTCGACATCGCTCGGGAGGCGGGCGTTCCCCCAGCGACGCTGCTGAAGCGATTCGGCTCCAAGCGCGGCCTGCTGCTCGCGTCGGCGGCCGCGGCTTCGGAGGATGTGAGCCAGTTCGCGCGTGTCCGCGCCGCGCATCGCTCACCGCTCGCCGCTGTTTACGGCATCGTCGCGTGCGAGGCCACAAAGGACGACACGCCCGAAACCGTGGCCAATAGCTTAGCCATCCTTCAGCGCGATCTGGTCGACCCGGAGTTCCGTCCGCACACGCTCGCGCAATCGCGCAACACGCAAGCTGCCATCAGCGGCCTGCTCGACGAGGCGGTGGACGCAGGCGAGCTGCAGAAATGCGATACCACCCAGCTGGCGCGCGCCGTTCAGGCCCTCGTCCGCGGGTCGCTGTTGCAGTGGGCGATCGATCGCGACGGGGAGGCGTCCGAGCGGCTCCGTGAGGATCTGGATGCCCTCTTGCGTCCCCGCCACTGTCCACCGCGTGACCGGCGACGGGTCGCGCGCCGCACGGTCAAACGCGTCTAGAATGTTCACAACGTGACTTTGAGGAGTGCGACCATGCCTGACGTCGTCTACACATCGAAGGTTCGCATCGAGCGTGTGAAGGGTCCTGTTCGTCTGGCCCATCTTCCGGGCGAGGCGGAGCCTGTGACGTTCAGCGCGCACGGCGCCATCGCGGAGCATTACAAGGTCGATCCCGCGACGCTCGGCACCTCCCACTCCTCGACGCTGGACTATGTGATCGCCGCCACCGCCGGTTGAATGCTCGGCACATTTGGAGGCGCGCTGGAAGCGCGTCAGATCGATGCGAGCGGCGGACGGTTGACGGCGGATGTCACCGGCGAAGTCGAGAAAGAAGACGGCGTGCTCGTCATCAGGCGCATCCACGTGCGGATGCGGCTCGTTGCGCCTGAACAGTCGCGCGAGACCGTCGAGCGGGTCCATGGCATCTACGCGATGAACTGCCCGCTGTACCGCACGCTCCACAAGGCGATCGCGCTCACCTCGTCGTTCGAGCTGGCCGCTCCGGTTTAGGCGGGGTCGTACGCCGTGCGGACCTTCGGGGGGCCTACGCGCCGAGCTGCCGCGCGAGATCGTTGAAGTCGGTCGCCGACAGATCGGCCACGCCGTCGGCTTTCAGATCCGGCTTCCCTTCCGGCCCATATTCTTTCGGCCGCGCGACGAACGCGGTCCGCAGCCCTACGCCTTTCGCAGCGCGCAGATCGCCCAGGTGCGCCGCCACCATCATCACCTCGGCCGGCTTGAGGTCGAGGATGTCCGCGGCCGACTGGTACACCTCGCGATCGGGTTTGTAGTGCCGCGCCAGTTCCGCGCCGAGGATGACGTCCCAAGGCAGCCCAGCGTGCTTGGCGAGGTCGGTCATCAGCGAGATGTTGCCGTTCGAGAGCGGCGCGACGATGAACTTCTTCTTCAGCCGCGTGAGGCCGGCGACCGCGTCCGGCCACGGCGTCAGGCGGTGCCACGCGCGATTGAGCGCATCCTTCTCCTCGTCGCGGAGGCCGTCGAACTTGAAGTCGACGAGGATCTGGTCGAGCGTCATCCGGTGCAGCGCGTCGAGCTTCGTCCACGGCAGCTCGCCGCTGCGCACCCTGTTCATGCTCGGCCCGTAGCCCGCGCGCCAGGCGTCGGCGAACTTCGCGGCGTCCAGCGTCACGCCTTTGCGTCTGGCGAGCGCGTCGACCTCGCGCGCGACCGAGGATCGCCAATCGACGACGGTGCCGAAGGTGTCGAAGACGAGGGCTTTGACGGCAGGTGCGACAATGGCGCGGCCGGCCTGTCCGCTCGCGCCGGCCTTTGCGGTGGCCATCACCATTGCTCCGGTCCTGATGAATTCACGCCGCGACACGCTCATGCTGCACCTCTATTTACGGCCAGATGCTACAGCAAACCCGCCCGCGGGTTATCCTTCGGCATGATCGATGTGCAGCCGACGATTCTGGAAGGTCACGGCATCCGCCTCGAGCCGCTGAACGGGGGGCACCACGACGCGCTCGCCGCAGCCGCCGCCGACGGCAAGCTCTGGGAATTATGGTTCACGTCGGTGCCCGAGCCGGGCGGGACGAAGGCCTACATCGCGGATGCGCTCAAGGGACAGCGCGACGGCCACATGCTGCCGTGGGCGGTGCGGGATCTTGCGAGCGATACCATCATCGGCACCACGCGCTACCACGACATGGTCGCCGCCATCGACCGCGTCGAGATCGGCTACACCTGGTACGCGTCCAGCCGTCAGCGGACGGGCGTCAACACGACGTGCAAGCTGCTTCTGCTCGCGCATGCCTTCGAGACGCTGGACTGCAAGGTCGTCGGCCTGCGCACCGACAACTTCAACTTCCGCTCCCAGCGCGCGATCGAGGGGATCGGCGCGAAGAAGGACGGCGTGCTCCGCCACCACGCCGCGAGAAAAGACGGCACCGTGCGCGACTCCGTGATGTACAGCATCCTCGCCGCGGAGTGGCCTGACGTCAGGAGACACCTGGAACTTCGCCTCGCCAGACATACTCCCGCGATCTAGTCGGCAGAAACAGCGACCGCGGCAAGCGCGATGCGTGCACACTTCTGCCAGCCCTGGCGTCGCGCCAAGTATCGACGCGCCGAATCGTTCCGACTTGTTCGCGATCCCTCTCCACGACTCGCCTGGCATTGCTGTCGCGTGGTCGAGACCTATGGCTGCGGATACGAGTCGAAAAATTGCCATCATGGTGGGAGAGTTCCTGCGTGAGGCCGAAGTGCTGATCGGCGTGCATCGCTCCGCTCGAGCTGCTCGTGACGCATGGCGCATTGACCGTCAAGGGCGTCCTTGTTATCGTCAGTATTGCTGTCCCGTGTCTCGTGTCCGGTGTGATTCTTGGACTGGAGCGCCGATGATTCCGCTTTACCTCGCCCCCATCACGATCATGGCGATCCTCGCGGCGATTGTCGGTTTCTACTGCCGGCTGAGCGATCCGGAGTGGAGCGGTTTTTTCTTCGGTAAACGGTTTCGTGTGCTTCGTGCCGGTTCCGGATCCTTCGTGTTCTTCGGGGTGATCGTCTCCGCGATCTGCGCGATCTCCGCGGTCTCCGCGGTTCCTTCTTCGTCGTGGACAGGGAGCCTTGAGGGGCTGCGCTACTTGCGATAGTCGAGCGCCGGTTTGCGGTCGGCGAGCCTCGTCTTGTAGACGAAGTTCGGGCCGCGCTTCTGGTCGAACTCCGCCCTCGCCTTCTGGATGTGCGCTGGATCGGTGTACAGATCGACCGTCGTCAGCGCCATCGT
>JAYVYV010000315.1:0-8864 GCA_043783985.1 Acidobacteriota bacterium
GGGCGGTACATCTCGGGGCGCGGCACGGCGTCGAGCCCGCGATGGTGGACGTCGGCGACGACGCCGACGACGGTGATCCAGCCGCTGCCGCCCATCGCCATCCTCCGGCCGATCGGGCTCACGCCCGGCCAATACTTCTTCGCCATCGTCTCGTTGACGATGATCACCGGCAGCGAGGCGGCGGTGTCGGCGTCGGTGGGCGTACGCCCTTCGCGCAACGGCGTGCCGATAGCCTCGAAGTAGCCCGGCGTCACCACCTGCCAGTCGGCCGCGATGCTGCGCTCGTTGCCCACCGGGCGTCCCTCGATGCGAATGCTCCAGTCGCCGCGCGTGCTCGCGAGCGGCAGGCCGGTGACGGCGCCGGCAGCCTGCACGCCCGGCGATTCGCGCAGCCGGCGTCCGACCTCGGCGTACGCCCGCACCATCGCCGCCGGGTCCGCATAGGCCTGGGCCGGCAGGGACGTCCGCATTGTCAGCGCGTGCGACGGGTTGAAGCCGGCGTCGACGTCGAGCAGGCGCGCGAAGCTGCGCGTCAGCAGCAGCGCCGCGGCGACGAGCACCACCGACGCCGCCAGCTCGCCGGCCACCAGCACGCGACGCAGCCAGGCGGTCCCGACGCGCGAGTCGCGTCCGCCTTCCTTCAGCGCCGGCTGGAGGTCGCCGCGCGACGACTGGATCGCGGGCACGATCCCGAACAGCACGCCGGTGACGATGGAGATCGCGGCGGTGAAGGCCAGCACACGCCCGTCGATCGCGATGTCCTGCACGCGCGGAATCTTCAGCGGGTCGAGCGCGATCAGCGCGCGCGTCAGCGCGTAGGCCAGCGCGACGCCGGCGGCGCCGCCGATCGCCGACAACACCATCGACTCGGTGAGCAGCTGCCGCACGATGCGGCCGCGCCACGCGCCGAGCACGACGCGGATCGCCAGCTCCTTCTGGCGCGCTTCCGAGCGCGCGAGCAGCAGGTTCGCGACGTTGGCGCACGCGATGAGCAGCACCGCGCCGACCGCCAGCAGCAGGACCTCCAGCGCCGGGCGCACGTCGCCGAAGACCTCCCGCGGCGCGGTGACGAGCGTCAGCCCGAACTCCTTGTCGTAGACGTTCGCGTACCGCTGGAAGAATCCGCGCGTGATCGTGTCGATCTCGGCCTGCGCCTGCGCCAGCGGGATGCCGGGCCGCAGGCGGCCGAGCGCGTTCAGCCCGTGGTTGCCGCGCGCCTGCGGATCGTTGGGACCGAGCCCGAGGGGCACCCAGATCTGCGTGAACGTCCGGCTGGCGTAGTCCAGCGGCAGCCGCAGCGAGGCCGGCAGCACGCCAACCACCGTGTACGGCTCGGCGTCGAGCTGAATCGCGCGCCCGATGATCGACGGATCCGACCCGAACTGCGATCGCCACAACCCTTCCGTGAGCATCACGACGTGTTCATGACCGGGACGATCCTCGTCGGCGGTGAACAGGCGTCCGGCCAGCGGCTGCGCGCCGAGGGCGGCGAACACCTCCGGCTGCACCTGCGCGGCGCGCACGCGCAGCGGATCGCCGCCGCCGGTCAGGTTGAACGACGTCGCGCTGAACGCCGCCACGTGCTCCAGCGATCGCGCCTGCTCCTGGTAGTCCACGAGCTCGCCCTGCGACACCCAGGTCTTGGACCAGTTGGTCCAGTGACTCCACAGCAGCACGACGCGATCGGGCTCCTGATACGGCAGCGGGCGGAGCAGCACGGCATTCACGATGCCGAAGATCGCCGAGTTGGCGCCTATGCCGAGCGCCAGCGTGAGCAGCGCGACCAGCGTGAAGCCCCGCTGCTTGAGCAGACCGCGGATCGCGTAACGCAAATCCTGTGGCAATGTCGGCACGGTTCTCGCCCGGTTAGACGGCCGGCCGCCTCAGAGGGTTGCCACGGCCGGGCGTCAGCTGAACGAAAACGGCGGGTAGTCGTCGACCAGCAGGAGCACGTACGCTTCGACGCGGATCAGCCATCGCAAGGCGCCCGTGCCGAAGCCGTACACCATCTCCGGATACCGTCCGGTGATCAGGATCAGGAACCACGCGAGGATCGTCGTCACCCACCAGGCGCTCAAAACGAAGAACAGCACGACGAAATGCGGGATGGCGAGGAGGATCCTCAACCCGACGGTCAGGCGGTCGCGCGGCTGGCCCGGTTCGTCGCACCCCAGCACCGCCGGGTAGGGACCGTCGCCCAACGGCGGATAGCGATCGGTGAGCAGCATGAGATACGCGAGCGCGCGGACGCGCCAGCGCAGGTAGAAGCGTGTGTACCGGCGGATCGGCGTGTAGTGCTCGCTGGTGATCACGATCGTGAACCAGCTGACGACGGCGAGCAGCAGGGCGATGCTGCCCAGCAGACCGGTTTCGCCGCCGAACGACGTGAAGTCGCCGCGCCCCCTGTGCACGGCGAACCCCGCGCCGACGCCGCCGACCAGGATCAGATGCGGAATAGCCAGGACCAGCCGGAGCGCCGTCGTCAGCCGGTTTCGATCGAGCAGTTGCGGCTCGACGCTCACCGACACCGGGTAGGGCATGGCGCTCATCATAGTGTGCGAAGATTCGCGCCGTGCGAATCATTCTCGCGGCGGCGGCGTGCGCATCGGCAGCGAGGCCATCGTCGAGGCCGACGGCGCCGAATCGCGGGTGATGCTGCGCGCCCGGTTCTACACGTCGACGGCTACGCGCGCGGACGATCGCACGGAATGGTCGTCATGACTCGCCTCCAGAAAGCGCCGCACGCATGCGCGCGTCCGCCCGCAGCCGGTTCGCGAACGGTGTGTGGTCCGCACGGCCGTCGACCCAGTCCGGGTCCACCTCCGCGCCTGCACGGACCAGGCGTGCGATGACGCCGTAGTAGCGGTCGCGGTCGGTTCCGATCGGCGGATCGTTCCAGCCATACAACGCCCACGTGAGGGGCGTACCGTTGTACCGCTCCTCGACCGCGTTCACGCGGGCCTCACGGTCGAGCAGCAGCGAGACGATGGCGGTGTGTCCGCCGAAGGCGGCCCAGTGCAAGCCGGTGATCCCGTCGTGCCTGGCGTCTGGCGAAACGCCGCGACTGAACAGGAACTCGACGACCGCGGTGCGGCCGAACTCGCACGCCCACACGAACCCCGCGCGCACCTGCTGGTCGGTCGCCGGCGGCTTCAGGGCGCCACCGGCATCGACGAAGCCGGTGACGAGATCGAGCCGGCCTATGCCCGCGGCGCCTTCGAGATCCACGCGCGCGCCGTGCGAGGCGAGATACTCGGCGGCCGCGGCGCGCCCGTTGGCGAGGCACCCGTTGACGAACGAGTGGGTACGCCCAGCTCCTCGCGGTTTGTCGATGACGGCTCCGCGGTCGATCAGCGTCTGCATCAGCGGATTCTGCACGCCGGCGAGCTCGGGGTGGATGCTCGTGGCGGCGAGCCCCAGCGTGGTGCAGCCGCCATCGTACATGTCGGCCTCCGCGTCCACCTCGGCGCCCGCGTCGAGCAGGATCTCCGCGATCTGGACCGCGTTGGCGGGCGTCTTCTGACGATAGTTCTCGACGCCGTTGGCTGCCACGTAGTGCAGCAGCGTGGCGCGATGCTCGCGGGTGGAGCGGGCGCGAACCAGCTGAGGGTGCTGCCGCAGCAGCCCCTGCAGCGCCTCCGCGTCGCCGGCGATGATCGCCTCCGCCGCCGCTTCGAAATACGAGACCGGAGAAGCCGCGCGAGCGAGGCCCTCGAGGTGCGCGCTGAACGTCGGCCAGCTCTCGAAGCCGTGCACGCGCGCGACGACGAACTGGGCGCCGCTGAGCGCGCAGTCGCTGCCCGCGAGCGTGTCCTGCGCGAAGCGTGCGATCCGGTCGGCCTGGGCCGGCCATTGCGCCGCCCACGCGCGGATCGCGTCGGGCGCGCCGGATCTGCACGCCTTCACCAGATCTGTCGCCTGATTTTCATATGGCTCGAAGCTGGCGCGCAACGGAAGGGGAACGACGTCCTGCGGATTAGGGTACATAGTTCGACGCGCCCCCGAGCACGGGTCCACCCACGCTCTGATGATAGATGGGCCCTGCCAGCGCTCCGCCCGTATCATCCACGACAGTTGGCGCCCAGCCCTGTACCCGACTCGGCGTCGCCGCAGCACCGCCCCGACACGTCAGCTCTCCGCGGTGAAATGGCGGCCTCGCGTTTCGGGGCCGAGCCACATCAAGACGATCACCAGCGTCCCTGAGCCGGCGATGCAAAAGGCCATCGCCGTCGCCAGCGGCAGGCCGCGATCCTGCAGCAGCCCGACGAGGGTCGGCGTGACCGATGCGATGCCGGCGCCGACGTGGTACGCGAACCCGGCACCGACCGCGCGCGCGACGGTCGGATAGCGCTCGGCCAGGTACCCCGGCACGACCCCGAAGTTACCCGCGCCGAAGAACCCCATCGTCAGCGCGCCGACCAGGAGCAAGCCGGCATTCTGCGTGAACACGTACAGCGGGATCGCCAGGATGCCGATGATCGTGGCGATCGTCGCCGAGCCGCGGCGGCCGAGCGCGCCCTCCGAGATGCGGCCGAAGGCGATGCCCCCGGTGATGCCGCCGACGTTCAGCGCCGCGAGGTACGGCAGCGTCGGACGATGCAGCTGCGTGATCAGCGTCGGATACCAGTAGGTGATCGAGTGGTACATGAACAGGAACGCGCCCATCAGCAGCGAGGTGTGCACCGTCGTCCAGACCAGATCGGGCTTGAAGAGCCGCAGGAGGGAGAGCGAGTCGGTCTGACTATGCGCTTTCAGATGCCGCTGCCGAGCGAGCCACACCGGGCTCTCCTCGACCCCTTTCATGATGAAGAAGACCAGGAACGCCGGCAGGATGCCGATCCACAGCATCACCCGCCACCCCAGGTCGGCGCCGCGGTTGACGCTCGGGTACACGAACTCGAAGGCCAGCGACGAGAGCAGGAACCCCATCGAGTAGCCGCTCTGCATCAGCCCCGACGCCGTGCCGCGCAGGTGCGCGGGCCAGTGTTCGAGGGTCAGCGGCATCCCGGCCGCCCACACCCCGCCCATTCCGATCCCAAACAGCGCGCGGATCGCGAACAGCATCCGGAACGAGGTGGAGAAGCCGCCGAGGAACGAGAACGCGGAATACCAGAGGATCGAGAACATCAGCGGGCCTTTGCGGCCCCAGCGATCGGCAGCGGTGCCGGCGCCGATGCCGCCGGCGACGCGGAAGATCAGCGTGATCGTGCCGAGCGATCCGACCAGCGCCTTGTCGACGGTGAAGCTGCGCTGGATGTCGACCAGGAGAAACGTGAGGATGGTGAAGTCGAAGCCGTCGAGCACCCAGCCCAGATAGCAGCCGGCGAACGCCTTCCACTGCGTGCGCGTGATGTCGCGATACCAGGCCATGGCCGGCGATGATACCTTCAGATGCGGATGAAAATGCGGCGGCGGGAGAGCTCCCCGAGAATCAACCCCCACAGCACGACGTAGACGAGCGCGTAGCCGAGCGATGCCGCTTCGGCGCCGCAGCACGGCCGCAGCCACGGCACGAACGCGCTGCGATAGACGATCCCCTTGAGCGATCCGCCGCCCGACGCGGTCACGCGCGTGAGGATGCTGTCGACGCCGACCGAGAGAAAATACGCCGCCAGCGGATTCCGTCCGTAGGCGGTGAACGGCCGGGACCAGGCGCGCCATCCCTGCACGTCCACCAGCCAGTGACAGAGCGCGAGCGCCTGCGCCGCCAGCCCCGCGCTCAGGAGCGCGAACGAACTGGTCCACAGGTTCTTGTTGATCGGAAACTCGCGGTTCCACGCCAGGCCGGCGGACATGGCGAGCAGGCCGGCGGCAAACAGCCAGGCGCTATGGTGCGACCGGCGCCCTTCCTTCAGCCAGTCGCCCGCGAACACGCCGCACATCGCCGTCGCGATGGCCGGCAGCGTGCTCAACAGGCCTTCCGGGTCGGAGAACGGGTCGAGCAGGTGACGGCCGAGCAGCGCGCGATCGACGAACGACGCGAGGTTGCCCTGCGGCGTCAGGACTGCGGCGCCGACGCCCGGCACCGGGATGAACATCAGCGCCGCCCAGTAGCCGGCGAGCGCCGTCACCACCGCCGCGATCTGCACCTTCAGCGTCCCGTGTTCGGTGAGCCAGGCGACCGCGAGGAACACCATCGCAATCCGCTGCAGCACGCCGGGGATCCTGAACGCCGCCCACTCGATCGGCAACGTCGTCTCGATCGCGTTCAGCGCGAGGCCGAGTGCGAATAAAATCATCGCCCGACGGACGATGTGACGGCCGACGCGACGCTCGGTGCCGCGCCGGCGCCCCAGCGCGAACGGCACCGCGGCGCCCATCGCGAAGAGCAGGAAGGGAAAGACGAGGTCCGTCATCGTCCAGCCGTGCCAGAGCGCGTGATCGAGCGGCGTGTAGACGGCGCCCCAGCTGCCCGGCGTGCTGACGAGGATCATCGCGGCGATCGAGACGCCGCGGAACACGTCGAGCGAATCCAGCCGCTCCGATCCTGCGGTCATCGCTTACGGATCGCAGCAGGGACTGCGCCGGCTGGGAAGGACGACCTTGAACGGCTTCGGCCGGGAAAACACCTCGTTGGATCGCGCAAAGCCGTCGAGAAACCAGTCCATGACGTGCACCTGCGTCGTGTAGCGCCGCAGCGCCGCCTGCTTGGTGCGCCTCTCCAGCGGCGTCAGCGCCAGACGCATCCAGCCGGACGCGCCGCCTCGAAGCGGCGGCGGGGCGAGCTGCGGCCCCTCATCGTCGAACGGCCAAGAGTTGAAATGAATGATGTAGTTCACGACGTCGGTCGCAAACTCCGGGTGCACGCGGCGGACGTCGGTCAGCGAGTCGGCGAGGAAGAACCAGGCCGCGCAGTGATCCGCATGCTGATCTTCCTGTCGCGGCACGGCAATCATCGTCGGCTTGAAGTCGCCGACGATCAGCGCGAGCTCCTGCGAGAGATCCTCCCCGCGATACTTCGTGGCCGGCACGAGGATCTCGGATCTGGGCGGGCGGGTCAGCCGCGTGTACGGCGAGCGGTACGCGCGGCGGCGCTCCGACCAGTACTGCCGGGTCAGCTTGCACAGCCCGCTGTCCGGAAAGCCGAGGAAGGTCTGAAACGCGTCGGCCAGCCCCAGCCGCACGAGCGCGGCGCGCGCTTCGCGGCGCCGCTGTTTGCCGTATCCGAGATAGTCCTTTGCCGTGGGTCGCTCGACGTGGTCTTCCCGTTTCACGCCTTCGGGAAACCCGTCGCCGTCGGTCAGGTACACGACGCGCACGGCGCCGCCGGTCGCGTGAACCCGCTGCATCAATCCGCCGGCGCCGAGCACCTCGTCGTCTGGATGCGGCGCGACGACGAGCAGGCGCGTGGCTTCGGGGACGTCGAGCACGGGTGTGGCCGGTGCCGGCGGCCTTGCGACGCGCGTCACGAGACGGCCCTTCGACCCGATCGGAGCGGGCGCGTGAGACGCGAGCGCGGCGCCGGTCGGAACCAGCAGCGCCGCCACCGTCAGCGTCAACGGCGCCAGGCGCTTCATCGCGTCGGCTGCGGCGATGGCGCGCCGATCGTGTACGTCCCTGCGATCGTCATGGAGCTCCTTTGAGCAGCGCGGTCAGGCGCTGTTCGAGATGCGCCACGGCTTTCGCCGCGTGCGCGGTCGGCGGGCGATCCGCGCCTTCGACCACATCGTACGCCGTGGCCAGGTCGTTGTTCAGCGCGATCAACGCCGCGTTCGGCCCGGGGGCCGACGGCGGACGCGCCGGGGCCTCGGCGCTCGAGATCGCGGCGAAGCTTCTGTTCATCATGCCCGCGATCTTCATGGCGAGCGTGAACTGCTGCGTCAGACCCAGCGGCGTGATCGCCGCGCGCGGGTCCATCCGCAGGGTCAAGGGCTGCGTGAACGTGCGGCCGCCGACGGTCAGCGCGACGAAATACGCGCCGGGAAGCGCCAGCACCCCAAGCGGCTCGAGCGGCGTGTCGCCAGGCATCGCAGAAATGGGGAAGTCGCGCTGCACGGCGCCGGGCGACGGATAACGGAGATCCCACACGAACCGGTGCATGCCTCGTGCGGCCGACAGGATCTGCGGCGGCCGCGCCCAATACAGCGGGACGTTGATCGTTCTTTCGTCGAGAGTCGCCGGCGTGTCGGCGCTCGAGTAGCGGCGGACGAGCGTTGCACCTGCATCAGCCCGCCCCGAGTCGCGTCGAGGCGAACCGTTCGCGCTCGCCCTGAAGATCTCCAGCGTGACGGGACCACTGGCATCCTCCGCGAGGTAGTAGTCGATGATCGCGCCGTCTGGCGGATTCTTTCCGGCCGGGAACTCGGGTGGCAGCGGCGTATCGGTCCAGTTGTTTCGGCGCAGGCGATAGGCGGCCTGGGGCCTGTAGAGAAGCGAAGGGCTCAGGGCCGCGGGCTGAGGGCTGCGGCGCGCGAGCTCGCGCAACGGCGTCATGTTGTCGAGAATCCAGAAGCCGCGGCCGTGCGTCGCGATCGCGAGATCGTCGCCGTGCACGATCAGATCGCGAACCGAGGTGCGCGGCAGGTTCAGCGAGAGCGGCTGCCAGTCGTCGCCGTCGTTGAACGACACGTAGACCTCGCGCTCCGTGCCGCAGTAGAGCAGGCCTTTGATCGTCGGATCCTCGCGGACGACGTTCACCGACGCGTTGTCGGCGAGCCCGCGCGCGATCTTCGTCCACGTCCTGCCGCCGTCGTGCGTGCGGAACACGAGGGGCGTCAGGTCGTCGAGCCGGAACCGCGACGCCGACAAGTAGGCGGTGTTCGCGTCGAAGTGCGATGCGTCGATCTGCGTCACCTTGGTCCACGGCGTGACGTCTTTTGGCGTGACGTCCTGCCACGACCCCCCGCCGTCGCGCGTCAGGTGCA
>JAYVYV010000316.1:0-3388 GCA_043783985.1 Acidobacteriota bacterium
CCTGAGCTCGGAAACGCTCGACGTCTTCTCGCAGTACTGGTGGCCGGGCAACGTGCGTCAGTTGAAGAACGAGATCCAGCGGGCGGTCGCGCTCAGCGCCCCTGGGGGCACGATCGATCCCGTGCACCTGTCGCCAGACATCAGCACGACGCGGCTGCCGCCCGGCTCCGGGTCCATCCGCGTCTCGCGATCGTCGCCGAACCTGGCGGCGGCCGTGGAGCAGGTCGAACGCGATCTGATTCAGCGCGCGCTCGATCGAGCGGACGGCAACATCTCCGAGTCCGCGCGCGCGTTGGGGCTGACCAGGCGCGGGCTGTATCTCAAGATCCGGCGGCTGGGACTCGATGCCAAGGCTGATGTCGATACGCAGTAGCGAGTATTGAGTATCCAGTAGTCATTGCCGATGGATACAAAGTAATCTATTTGCACGGAGATTTAAATCGCTGCACAATTCTATAAATATATATAAACGTTAAACTTAGTTCGAAAGACCAAACCATGTTCTGCGCACTTCTGCACACGGCGCGGAGCTTGATACTCAACACGTCGTAACTTCTCAAATATCTGGGGGCCGACGTGAAGCATATCTGGACTGACCCGCCGACGCCGAAGCGCACCGACGCCAACAAGCGCGGTACGGAACGCCGTGTCGTCGCTTTGCCGGCACGGCTCACCTGGAAGGACCAGCGCGGCACCGCACGGTTCGCGACCGTCGTCGCGCGCAACGTGAGCGATTTCGGGGTGTACGTGGAATGCCAGCCCCCCGTGTCGATCCCGCTGTTCCGCCTGGTGCAGTTTCAGTTGGAGCGCGACAGCCGCGACACCGACGCGGTGCCCGACACGCTCCAGCAGGGGCGCGTGCTCAGCGCCGTGTACCGCGTGTCGCCGCCGTCCCAGTCGAGGCCTCAAGGGCTGGCGCTCCGTCTGATGGTCACGCCGCGCCGCGCCGTGAACGTCGAGCAGACACGAGCTACGGCCTGAACGGCGAACCGGCATCGTTCGTCGTTCGCGGTTCGGCGTTCGCGGTTCGGCGTTCGGCGTTCGGCGTTCGGCGTTCGGCGTTCGGCGTTCGGCGTTCGCGGTTCGGCGTTCGGCGTTCGGCGTTCGGCGTTCGGCGTTCGCGGTTCGGCGTTCGGCGTTCGGCGTTCGGCGTTCAGACGAACGTCGAACGACTCTACGCTCGCTTCTTCCAGTACCGAGCCAGTCCCCTCCAGCTGAGATCGAACCGTCCCGCCACCTCGTACGCCGCCGCCTCTGATTCGATCATGCGGCGCCGCAGTTCCCGGCGGATTTCGTCCCTGAACCAGTCTTCGCGTTCTTGATCGGTACCCGGCCTGGCGAGCGACGTCCTGACGAGCCCGCTCGTCAACTCGAGGTGGTCCACCATCTCCGTGAGATGCGGGGCGACCGGCGCGAACGGCCCGAAATGCGTGATGAAGAGCGTCTCGGGATGCCACGCGGCGATGCGCGTGATGCTGTCGCGCCAGGCGTCGATGTCGATGTCCGGCGGCGGCGTCGGCGGCATGATGTACCGGCCGGCTTGCAGCCGCACCCCCGCCGTGTCGCCGACAAAGGCGATCCCGGAATCGGCGCTGAAGTAGCTGACGTGATGTGAGGCGTGCCCGGGCGTGTAGGCGACGTCGAGGGCGCGGCCGCCGGCCGCGATTCGCTCGCCGCCGTGCAGGATCTCCAGGTTCTCCTCCGGGACGGGACGCATTTCGCCCCACAGCCGGTCCATCTCGTCCCCCCAGAGCCGCGTGGCGCTCGCGATCAGCTTGGAGGGAGCGACCATGTGCGCCGCGCCCTTGTCGTGCACGTAGACGCGCAGCGCCGGGTTCTCGCGCACCAGGGTTCCCGTGGCGCCGGCATGATCGAGGTGGATGTGCGTCAGCAGGATGGCCCGCACGTCCGCGAGCGCGATGCCGGCGCGATCGAGACCCGCCCGCAGCGCCGGCAGCGTGCTGGCCGGACCCGGGTCGATGATCGCCGCGCCGCCGGGACCGTGCAGGATGACCGAGGCGATGACGCCCTTCACGCCGTAGAAATTCAGATCGAGATACGAGAGGCCGGCGGCCAGTGTGATCATGTGTGACGGTTCCGCCTCGCGCGCATGATGCCGATTACGCCAACCGCGACCACCAGCGCCAGCGCGATGAGACCGGTGCGTCCGATCCATCGCTCGAGCGTTCCCCAGCTGTATGCCAATGAGTATCCCGCACACGCGACGGCCGTGCACCAGACCACGGCACCCGTCGCGTTGTAGAGCAGGAACACGGGCCACTTCATCCCGCTGCCGCCGGCCAGGACGGCGCCGACCACGCGAAGGCCGGTGATGAAGCGAGCGGCGAACACGGTCTTGGGCCCGTGCCGCTGGAAAAACCTGTCGAACTCCGCCAGCCGGTCCGGCGTCAGCCCGACGCGCCAGCCATGGCGCTCCGCGAACCGGCGTCCCCCGCGCCGCCCGATGAAGAACCCGAGGTTGTCGCCCAGCGTGGCGCCGGCGATGGCGACGAGAATCACCCGGAGCAGCGAGAGTTGCCCGAAATGCGCCAACGCCGCGCCCGCCAGCAGCGCCGTCTCCCCCGGAACCGGCAGCCCGGTGTTCTCGAGAAACACGCCGCCGAACACGACGGCGTAGCCGTAGCGCGCGAAGAGATCGAGCAACCAACCGGGCATCGACTGATGACTGCGGGCCGGCGGTTACCTCGCGCCCGGTCCCCGCAGCGGCCGCCCCGGCCGTTCGTCGGTGATCGCGCCGTCAGCCACCACACGCTTGCCGTTGACGAACACGTGAAGGACGCCCACCGCGTAGTGCTTCGGATCGTCGAACGTCGACACGTCGCGGATCGTCGCCGCGTCGAACACCGTGATGTCGGCCATCATCCCGGGCCGCAGCAGTCCCCGATCGTTCAGGTGCACGCGACCGGCCGCTTTCGACGTCATCTTGCGAATCGCTTCTTCGAGCGTCAGCAGACGCTCGTCGCGCACGTAGCGGCCGAGGATTCGCGGAAACGACCCCCACGCGCGCGGATGCGACTTGGACTCGGAGAGCCGGCCGTCCTGCGCCTGGGCGCCCGAGTCGGTCCCCACGCCGACCAGCGGGTGCTTCAGCGCCGTCCGCACGTCGTCTTCGTCCATGATCGAGGTGATGACGGAGCTTTCGCCGTGGTCCGCGATGACGAGATCGATGACGGCGTCGCGCGGATCCTTCCCCATCACCTTCGCGATCTGCGTCAGCGTCATCCCCTCGTACTTCGCCAGGTCGCGGTTCAGCACCGACGACAGCATCACGCCGTCGCCGCCGTTCGCGCCGTACCACTGGTTCTCCCAGGTGGCGGCGTTCGGATCGTCCATGTCCTTCTTGATCCGCTCGCGCGTCGCCGGGTCG
>JAYVYV010000317.1:0-3380 GCA_043783985.1 Acidobacteriota bacterium
ACCTGGAGGTCGAAGTCGAGCGCGACATCGCGTCGGCCACCGTGTCGCTGCGCGCGTTCCGGCAGCACGTCTCCGATCAGATCGTCACGCTGTTCGGCGCGAACACGCAGGGAACGCCCTCCGCCCTCGGCCACTATTTTCTCGGCAACGTCGGCGAGGTCGACGCCTCGGGCCTGTCCGCCGGTATTCGCGCCGCGATCGCCGGCCGCGTGCACGGCGCGGTGGAATACACGATGACCCGCGCGCGCGTCGTGTCGCCCGACCTCGGCTACATGCTGCTGTTGGATCCGTCGGTCCTCCGCCTCGACCGCGAGCACGTCCACGACGTGTCGACATCGATCGAAACAGACGTGCCGGAAACCGCCACGCGCGTCGTCGTGCTCTATCGCGTCAGCAATGCGTTCGCGCGCGCGGCGGCGCAGGCCCAAGGGCCGGCGCTCGATTCCCGCTTCGACGTGCAGGTCCGCCAGTCGCTGCCGTTCATGGACTTCAGCAACGCCAAATGGGAAATGCTGGTTGCCGTGCGCAACTTCTTCCGTGAGACGACGGCAGACCAGTCGATCTACGACGAACTCCTCGTCGTCCGACCGCCCAAGCGCATCGTCGGCGGACTGACGCTGAAGTTCTAGGCTCCCCCAGGGCCCACGCCCCGTCGATCCATAACTATGAATTTAGACTCCATGTCGTTGGAGTCGGTCTCCATTTTCGTTGCGCTTTGGAACTGGAAATATATACTTTTAAGCAGTTTACGGCTGGTCTGTGAGTCCATTGGCAAGGTATGGCCTTTGCTGACTGAGCACAGGTAGACCTCTCCCTCAACCCGACGATTCAACGCAGCGATGACCAACACCGAGCTGAATCAGGACGAACCCGTCGATGCCCGCTGGCTCGTCTGGGGTCGGCCTGTGTTCGCCGTGACCGTTGTGCTGCTGCTCGTCGCGCTCGGTATCGCGAACGTCGCCATGTACTCGCGGTGGCACGAAGTCGAGGACGGCGTGCTCTGGTCCGGGCGCGCGGAGGGCGTCACCGCGACGGAAGTTGCCGCGGGCACGGCGGCGGCGGCGGCCGGGATCGTGCGCGGCGACGTGCTGCTGGCCGTCGACGGCTCGTCAGTGCAGACGCCGTATGACGTCGTCGAGTATCAGCACCGCGGGCGAGCGGGCACCCGGCTGGTGTACACCGTTCTGCGAGCGGGCGAGCGCCAGCCGCTCGCGCTCACGCTCGCGCCGGCGCCGAGCGGCAACTCGATATATTTCGTCCTGGCCGCGGTTGGCCTGTTCACGCTCCTGGTCGGCGCGTCCGTGCGCCTCCGCCGTCCCCGCGATCAGGCGACGCTCCATTTCTTCTGGCTCTGCGTCGCGTTTTTCGGTGTCTTCACGTTCTCGTTCAACGGGCCGTTCGATCGCCTCGACTGGGCGTTCTATTGGGGCGACGCCGTCGCCTTCGCGCTGCTCCCGCCGCTGTTGCTTCATTTCACGATGGTGTTCCCCGAGCGGCCGAACCCCGAACCCCGAACGCCGAACGCCGACCGCCGAACGTCCGACGACGAACCACGAGCGAGCCCCGACCCCGGCACCCTGAACCCGGAACCCGGCTGGCTCGTGCCGCTGATGTACATTCCGGCGCTGATCCTGGGCGCCGCGCGCGTGATCGCCGTGACCCGCGCCTCGCAGGGCAGCCTGTCGGGCCCGCTCTTTTCACGCGTCCTCGAAGGGCTCGACCGGTCCGAGCCGATGTACCTCTTCCTCTACGCGGTCGCCGCCCTGGGCGTGCTCGTCCGGGCGTTCCAGGAAATCACGTCGGTCACGGGACGGCGTCAGCTGCGCTGGATTGCCTGGGGGACCGCGCTCGGCGTCGGGCCGTTCGGCTTGTGCTACGCGCTGCCCTGGGTCTTCGGCGTCAACCCGCCAATCGAGCTGCAGTTGACGGCCGTGCTGCTCGCCGTCGTGCCGCTGACCTTCGCCTGCGCGATCGTGCGCTACCGCCTGCGCGACGTGGAGGTCATCGTCAAGCGCGGCTTCGCGTACACGGCGTTTCTTGCGGCGAGCGTTGCGCTCTACGCGGCGCTGCGCAAGCTGACGGGCTTTGTCTTCGTCAGCGACGCCGACGACCACAACTGGATCATCGCCGCGCTGGCGACGCTCGTCATCGTCCTGCTGGCGCGGCCGGTGAAGGACGCGGTGCAGAACGCCCTCGACCGGGCGTTCTACCGCGACCGCTACGACTACCGGCGTGCGCTCGTCGCGTTCGCGCGCGACCTGAACAGCGACCTCGATATCCTCAGATTGAGCCAGCGGCTGGTGTCGCGCATCGTCGAGACGCTCGTGGTGGACCGCATGGCCCTGATGCTGGCCGCGTGCGACCCGGGCGGTTCCGGCGACGATCAGCGCGGCGACTTCAGCGCGATTGGCGAGTACGGGTTCACGCAGGCGGTCCCGCGCCTGTCGCGCCGATCGTCGATGATGTCGCGTCTCGACGGCGGGCACACCGTCGCGCTCGACGATCCGATCGCCGCCGCGCGCTTCCTCGCCGAGGAAGTCGAAGCCTGGCGCGACGCCGGCATCTACTACTTCGTGCCGTGCGTCTTCGAGGGGCGGACGATCGCGGTGCTGGCGCTCAGCCGCAAGGAAACCGACGAGCCGTTCAACAGCGAGGACCTCGGGTTGCTCACGGCCGTCGCCGGGCAGGTGGCGACGGCGATCGAAAATGGACGCCTCTACCGGCAGCTGCAGCTCAAGGCCGAGGAGCTGGGCCGTATGCGCGAGTTCAACGAGAACATCCTCGAGTCGCTCGACAACGGGCTCGTGGTGTTCGACGCCGACGAGAAGATCGTCCGCTGGAACCGCGCGCTCGAAGAGTTCTACGGCGTGGCGCGCGAGGCGGCGATCGGTTGCCGGCTTGGCGATCTGTTCGACGCGCCGTTCGTCGAGGCGCTGCGGGCCGCACGGCAGGACCATCCCGACGGCGCGACGCTGTATCGGGTGCCGTTGTCGTCGCGCGACAGCCACACCCCGCGCCTGCTCGTCAACGCCACCGAGGTGCCGCTCCGGAACACCTCTGGCGACGATGCCGTCGGCGGGATGCTGATGATCATCGAGGACATCACCGACCGCGTGCAGCTCGAAGAGCAGCTGCAGATTTCAGAGAAGATGGCGTCGATCGGCCTGCTGGCCGCGGGCGTCGCGCACGAGGTGAACACGCCGCTCACCGGCATCTCGAGCTTCACGCAGATGCTGCTGGAAGGCGCCGATCCCAGCGATCCCAGAACCGTCCTGCTCGAGAAGATCGAACGGCAGACGTTCCGCGCCGCCAAGATCGTGAACGGCCTGTTGAACCTGTCACGTCCCGGTACGGGGTCCAATGAACGGGTCGAGGTGGAT